>CANQOD010000094.1 GCA_947625395.1 uncultured Bacilli bacterium | reverse complement strand
GCAAAAAAAGACTGATGATGCCAAGCACAATCAGATAACTTTTTTCAAATTTTCTTCTTTCTTTCATTCATGACACCTTCATTCTGATGTCATTATATCTTTTAAAACTACCCCCCCCCGATTTATTCCAAATCGACATTTTCGCATAAAAAAAAGAAAGCATTTTTTCATTTTTTGCTTTCTTTTTTCATTCATTTTTTAAAAAGTTTTTCTTCTTTTCTTTGGTCTCAACCATCTTAAAGTTACCAATAAGCCAGCAATTGCGATGAAAGCTGTACCAATATACATTTTAATCATATCAAATGTATTAGGATTATTAGCTGGTTGTTGAGGAACTGCAATTTTTTGATATACAGGTTCTAATGTTGCATTTTCATGAAGCGCTGTATCCTCTTGAATGATTTCATCTGTATCTATATTTCTGTACCCCTTAATTTCTTCTCCCTCATCAGGTGCAATTAAATCATCCAATTTTTCCCAGTCTGCTTTTGATAAATCTTTTAAAGACTTTCCTTCTTCTAAGGTGAATTCCTCGTCTCCAATCGTAATTGTAATCTCATATTTTCCTTTAATCACAAGATTTTCTGTAGGAACCTCATCTAATGTAACTTTACGGCCATTGCCATCTACATATTCAATAAATTGTTTATTCGTTAATTCTTCCATTGCTTTTAAAGCTTGCTTTGCTGCTTCATCTAATGATTCTAAACTCTGTTGGTCCTCAATATAATAGTCTACTCCATCAATCGTTACACGAATGCGATAATGAGCAGTAATTACCATACCATGACGAGCAGGTGTACTTTCTTGAACTTGACTCATGCTTTCATCAACAAATTCTTTCCAAACTTTCTTCTTGTTGTCTTTTAATTTCTGTAAAGCAGCCATTACTTCTTGAGAAGTACTTAATGCAGCTCCTTCTTCTACATAATAATCTTTGTCAATCGTAACTTTCGCATTTTGCTTAATCGTCAAGGTCATATCGTCTTCAATGGAAGTCGTCTCATCAAAGGTACTATCCCCTTGTACAAATCTTGAGAATGTTTTACCATCTTTTGTTTTCATACTTTCTAGTTTCTGTTGGTCTTGTTCCTCTAAATCACTTAGTTTTTGACCTTGCTCTAATGTAAATTCTGTTCCATCAATCGTGACTTTCACTTTGAATAGAATATCAATATCCATATTTTTTGAAACAGGCTCACTGAGTGTAACAGTACTCTCATGATTGGCTTTATCAATGTATCTTGAAAACTCTTTACCATTTCCCTTTTGTTTTAAATCCTCTAATGCTTGAGAAATGGTCACATCTTCTTGTAAAGTTTTTCCTTCTTCTAATAGATAGTCTTGATTACCAATGTGAATGGTCACATTTTGCTTAATCGTTAAAGTAATATCATCATCAATAGGAGTGGATTCATCAAAGTTGCCCTCTCCTTGCATAAATCTAGAGAATGTCTTGCCATCTTTCGTTTTCATGCCCTCTAATTTGTTTTTATCTTGCTCTGATAAATCACTTAGTTTTTGGCCTTGTTCCAATGTGAATTCTGTTCCATCAATCGTGACTTTGACTTTGTATATCGCATCAATAGAAAGAGGTCCTGTAATTTCTTGGTCTTCACTGACTGTCGTTTTTGTTCCTTTTTCTACATATCTTGAAAATTCTTTATGACTTTCTTTTTGTTTTAAATTTTCTAATGCTGCCATAATTTCTTGAGAATCTTTTAATTTCTTTCCTGCTTCCAAATCATAAGTGGTATCATCAATTGTAATTACATAGACAAAATAAGGTACTAACGTTGCATCTTCTTCAAATGTTTTACTGGTATCATCAATTTTTTCACCATCAACTGTCCAATAACGGAATGTTTTATTTCCATCTACTTTATGAAGATTTAATTTTCCTTGGTCCTCAACAGACAAATCATTTAAAGTTTGCCCTTCATCTAATTCTAAGGTATCATTTCCTACTTGAATTTGTACTTTAAACTTAGGAATCAAAGTCGTATGTTTCGTAATTGGAGTTGATTCTTCAATCGTTGTACCAGCATCATCTTCAAAATGTTCAAAATGTTTCTTCGCAGCATTTTTATGTGTATTTAAAGTTTGTTGTTGTTCTGCTGTTAAGTTCTGTAAGGTTTCATTTTCGTTCAATGTAAATTGATCTTCCCCAATTGTCACTTTGACTTTATATTTAGGAGTTAACGTAACATCATTGTCCAATGGCGTTTGATTTGTAATTGTTTCTCCCTCTTTTTCATAATGGTCAAAGTCTTTCTCTTCTTTTTTCACTAAATTTTCTAAACGTGTTTTTTCTTCTGGGCTTAAATCTTGTAAGCTCTTTCCTTCCTCAAGAGTAAAGGTTTGTTCAGGAGAACCTTCTATTTTTACTTCAATGTTTTTCTTTACTTGAATGGTGACATCTTTTGTAAATTGATATGCATCATCAATCGTATTTCCTTCTTCATCAACAAATCTAGAAAAACGGGCATCTTTAAGTGCATTTAATTTTTCTTCGATTCCTTCCATTTGTTTAAATTGTGCAAAGGCGGTGTTTTCTTCTACTTCATGTGCTTCTTCTTCCGTGCCAATTTTAACTTGGTAAACTCGAACATAATTCGCAGAAATATCCATATTTTCTGTAATTTGAGTCACATCTGGTGTGAACACTAAATCTGATTGACCTGCAGTTCGATAAGTATATCCTTTTAGCTTATAACCAGGCTTATTATTTTGAGGAAGTTTGGCTTCTGGAATGGTCACGTTTTTTGTATAAGCTTCTACCGTCATTCCTCCATCAGCATCATAGATACCCACAACACTATAACCTTCACTTGTATTGTATTTTCTAGCAATATTATCTTTGAAATTAATTTCTTCTCCATTGGTTAATGTAACTGTAGAATCTAAATAAATAGAATTACTATTATCAAGTGTATTACTTTGTCCAAAATGGAACAAGACACTTCCAGCATCTTTTGTCTTATCACTAATCGTAGTTCCTTCTTTCAGATTTACTTTGACATTCTTGTTGTCACCACTGACACCGTCAAAGGAAATCATAGAACTTGCTACATTCGAAGAAGCATCAACACCTTCAAGTTTAGAATTGATAAAATCTAACGTTAAATTGGTTTGTTTATTGATAGCAACCGCTTCATCATTTCGACTCAATAAAGAACGTCCTACCAAAGAAGAATTTCTAAATGTAACTTTATTATCTGTTCCGTTTTCAAGATTTAAAGCAAGCGCTCCAGAAACACTACTGTCAGTGACATTTAAAGTGACTTGACTTGCAAAAATATGAATACCATCATAATGACAGGTCAGTTCCGTATGGTCTTGTACTTCGATGGTTGAATGATCTGCAGTTTCTGCGATATTCAAAGCAATTGGTCCACCAGCACGATATCCAACTGGTGGTCTACTAATAACTGGATTAATAATAACATTAGAAAGTGTTAAATTCGTCGGAGATTGAACATCAATATACTTATATGTATTAAAGATCACTAAGTCACTAGAACTAAGTGAAGAAGGAGGAATTCTATAATTCTTTAATGTAACATTCAAATTTCCTTGATGGTCTTCACTTTTAATAATAATCTTGCCATCAATAATCGATTGATTACTAACTCCTTGGATAGTGATATTTTTATCAATCGTAATATCTCCTTTATAAGTTCCCTCACTCAATTGTAAAGTAGCACCTTCAACAGCACTATTAATTTGTTGTTGTAAAGTGCCCGTTCCTGGAGTTACAGGAACAATATCTTCCGCAAATGCCTTCGGAATAAAAAATAAAAGTGCCAATAAAATCCCCACAAAGAGAACCTTTTTTCGATATTTCTTTTTTAATTTCATACTGTTTCCAACCCTTCTATAATAATTTATCTATCTACTTTTAAGTATAATAGCATCTGACGTTGACGTCAATGGATTTCTTTGTCTTCATTGTCAAAAAAAGACATTCGTTTCCTACTAATCTTCTTTTGAATGATAGATAAAATAGACTCTACAAAAACCATTTTCTTTTGTAGTCTTGGACTTGGCGGAACGAACCGTTTGTGTTTACACTCCCGTTGTTCTGATGGAAATAGAAAACACCGGCGTTTGCAGTATCGTTATAGTTACCACCACGAACCGACCATGGTTTTGTCACATCCACCATGACCGCATAATCACCGTACCATTCTCGTCTATTCAAATTGAATATAACATGGATTCAAAAGGAATGAAGAATTTGTCAACTTTTTATCCATTTGGTGTTAGGACTTGGCGGAACGAACCATTTGCGACTGCATTTCCATAATAATTACCATAGTAAAAAATACTTGCAAGTATATTATGACTATGAAAACCACCACGATTTGTCCAGGGAAATGTCATATCTAACATATCAAAATTATCTTCATACCAACCTGTTGTTTCATTTAAAGCATGTCCTTTACAAGGATTTCCATTACATGCTGTTTGTACATCACTGCTAATATAAACATCATAATATTTGTTAGCTGGCCAAGAACGTCCTGTAATACTAGAATTGTCAGTTAAAGTCCCAGCATAACCTGAATTATTTTCTTTTGTATTTCCGGACATCTTATTGAGGACTCCCATTGTATATTCCCAAGAACCACCACTTATATCATAAATTCCCGTGATGTTGCCGGTTGAACTGGCTCCTGTTCCAATTTC
>CANQOD010000093.1 GCA_947625395.1 uncultured Bacilli bacterium | reverse complement strand
TATTCCTTATAATGATATTCGATATGAATTAAAAAAAGTAGAAGATATAGAAATTATTGATGGATTAAAAGAAGATAAAATCATCGATAAAGGATACTTGAGAATAGGAGAAGAAAATAAAATCGAATATACACTTAAAATTTGGTTAGATATCAATGCAGGAAATGAAGCCCAAGGGAAAGATTTTTATGGAAAAGTGATTATAGAAGCAACACAAGAAGGAAAGAGTGGAGTGCCGAATGAGCCAGTTCTTGCGGATAATATGATACCTGTTGTCTATGACACAACTGATAAGCGGTGGGAGAAAGCTGATACGACAAATGGATGGTATAATTATGATAAACAAGAGTGGGCGAATGCCGTAACGGTGACGAATGATACAAGAGGGATGTATCAAAATAATGTTCCTGGGACAGAAGTCAAAATGGACCATATCTTACAGATGTGGGTGTGGATACCGAGATACAGTTATACGATAAAAGACACTTATGGGAAAGGAGGAACCAATGCCTCAAATCCAGGAGAGATAGATGTTTCTTTTATTAAGAAAGAGGTAAAAGAAACAGGAACAGCGAAATATACAGGAGAGAAGACATATGGATGGTACACGCCACCTGGATTCACGTTTGGAGAAGAAGAGTTATCAGGAATTTGGGTTGGTAAATTTGAAACTGGATATAGTAGTGGTGAAGGAACTGGAATTGGCACAGTAAATAAAGAAGCTGCTCAAAGTGATACAGAGGAACCCAATCGAGCAATTATCAAACCTAATGTATATAGTTGGCAAAATATTCGTCCTTCAACATTGGATTTAGTCTCACGGAGAATGACAGAGGAAGGAAATGTATTTGGATTTGATGGTACGTATGATAGTCATGCAGCAAAGAATAGTGAGTGGTCGCTAATTTCATACCTCACCCAAAGCAAGTATGGGAAATATGGAAATCCCTTGTATGCAGGTGAGAATAAAGAAGTTTATATGAATACTTATAGCGGATATATGACAGGCTGTTCTAGTGGATTACCAAATGCTGCGAGCTCTTCTTCCTGTGGAAACACTTATGATGTGATGACTGACCAAGGTGGAGGGAAAGGCTATGCTGGAGCTGGAGCGAGTACAACCGGCAACATCACCGGAATCTATGATATCAATGGAGGTTCCTGGGAATATATCATGGGTGTTTTCAATAAGATGTCTGGATATACAGATGAATTGAATTCAGGATATGTTGGAACCCTTACAGATGGTTCCTATTATAAAGGAATGCCGTGGCCAGATAGTAAATATTATAATCTTTATATGAGTAGAAATCCATTGACAGCCTGTGGAGGAAAGGTCTGTAAAGGCCATGCCTTAAATGAGACAGCAGGCTGGTACGATGATTATGCAGTTATGATAAATTCATCATATCCATGGTTGATTCGTGGTGACTGGTATGGTTCTACTAAAGCTGGTACTTTCTCATATAGTAATTCGTATGGACATGCAACCATTAGTACTTCCTTCCGCCAAGTCCTCGCTCCTATTACCAATATATAATAAGGAAAAGAAGATGAGATAAATCGTCTTTTTTTCATTTTGTCACATATACTTTTTTAGGTGATTCTATGGAAAATAAAATGAATATTCAAGTGGAGAAAGAGAATTTAGAGTATGCTGAATTATTAATGCAAGATTATGCTGGGCACTTAGGTGCGCTATCTTGTATTTTAGGTTATGCTTATCAACAAATGATACAACCTGTTCAAGAAGACGTTTTGGCTGAACAGCTTTATCAAATTCAAAAGAAAAAGATGCGTCAACTGGAATTATTTGGAAAATTAATTCTTTTGTTAGGTGGCAATCCTCAATATGGAACTTTTGATAGCCGTATCCGTTCTCGCATTGTTCCCTATACAACATGTGGTCTTTGTTATCAACAAAATTGCAAAGAATTTTTAGAAAAAGATCTGAAGCGAGAAGAACAGATTTATCAACAATTTCAAATTCATCAAAAGACGATTAAAGATGTTTATATCCATTCTGTCTTTGACTTTCTTTTAGAGGACCAACAGGAGATTATGACTCTATTAAAAAAATGCATGGAAAAAGACCTATCCCATTAATCTGATAAGGTCTTTTAAGCAACTTTTTGTTTAATCATTTGTAATCCATGTTCTTTTTTTCGATAAACTTGCACTTGACTCATTCCTAATTCATCGGCAATTTCTTGCTGGGTATAATCTTGGAAAAATTGTGCAATAATAATTTCTTTATCAGGACTTGGCAAAGTATCAATGGCTTGATAAAGATCTTGAAAGTCAGCTCGATAAGCTTTTTCTTCTTGCTTTAGATAAGAATAAAGATTTGTGTCGTCCTCTTCTTGTTGATAGTCTAAACTTCTCATCTGAATTTTAGATTGTTCGATTTTCATGACTTCCTGAGGGGAAGTTTCTAAGACTTGGGCAATTTCTTCTAATGTAGGAATGCGTCCCAATTGTTGGGTCAAATCTTCCTTTAAAAGTGCATATTTTCGCTGTAGTGCAATCTGTTCTTTGCTTTGACGAATTGGATTATTTTCTCGCAGAAATTGATTGATTTCTCCTTGAATATAAAATCTTGCATAGAACCTAAATTGTTCCATTTTTTGTGGATCTAAATGTTGGACTGCTTTCATAAGTCCCATCATTCCTACCTGATACAAGTCGTCTTGATCAAAATAATGATGATATTTGCGTACGACTTTATTGACCTCTTCTTCATATTGCATCACGATATTGAATTGTTCATCACTCATAATGAGCCTCCTTTATAAATATAAATACTGACAAGCATCCCATTCATCATTAATAAAGTAGAGATTTTCATTTTCTAAATTCTTTTTCTCATTTTTAAAATCCACTCCACAAATGGCCACTTTTCCACAGTGCAAGCAAATATCTGATAACTGCTTTTCTAAAATTCTTAATCCATTAGAATCAAACGTATCAACTTCTTGAAAATTAAGAACAAAGTAATGAAGCCCTTGTTGATAAAAAAGCTGATCTAACTCTTTTTTCCAATAAAGACTATTCCTTTCTGTGAATTTTCCAGACATTCTTAGATACAAAATACCTTTATAGACTTCTCTTGATATTCCTAACATTTTTATCACCTCTTTAGATTTTCTTCATCTTATATAGTTTGCAGAAAAAGTTCAAGCAGTTCGACAAAACAAGACAAAAGTTTTACTCGACATTTTTCCACACAAAAAAAACAATGTATCAAAAAAAGGATACATTGTAAGTCTAAATTAGAAAGTCCCACTAATGACTTTTTTGAATACTCGCATAAACAGTTCTAAAAAGGAAAGAGGCTGAATATCTTTTCGAGAGATTAGATCTACTTTTTCAATGAGTTTATTGTCTAATTTAACTTCGACAGTTCCTAGCTTTTGATTCTTTTGGATAGGAAGTTGCAATGGAGAAAGTTTGATGTCATACTGATAGTCTTTTGCTTGTTCGCCTTTTTTCTGTAAAATTCCAATATCTTCCTGTGGATAAAGTTTTAAAAGACTTTGATTCGCTTTTTGTAATGGGATTTTTTGCATGACTTCTTCTTTTGTTTTTATGATTTGCATTTGAAAATTTTGAAATCCATAATCTAAAAGAGAGGCAGTTTCATTGTTTCGAATTTTACTGTTTTCTTCTCCTAAAACAATGGCGATTAATCGTAAATTGTTTTTTTTAGCTGTTGCGGCAAGACAATAACGTGCAGCATCGGTATGGCCTGTTTTTAGTCCATCGACACCTTCATAGGAGCGAAGAAGTCGATTGGTGTTGACTAACCAAAAAGGATTTTCTGTATCTTTTCGTAAATAGTCTTCATATAAAGAAGAGAAGCGTAAAATTTCTTCATGTTTTAAAAGTTCTTTGGCAATCATTGCCATATCGTAAGCACTTGAATAATGACCTTCTTCATCTAGTCCTGTTGCATTTTTAAATTGGGTATTTTTTAGTCCTAAACTTTTGACTTTTTCATTCATCTTTTTAACAAAAGCAATTTCAGTTCCACTAATGTGTTCAGCCATTGCGACTGTCGCAT
The DNA here is from genome assembly GCA_947625395.1 of uncultured Bacilli bacterium. Lineage (GTDB taxonomy): Bacteria > Bacillota_I > Bacilli_A > RF39 > UBA660 > CANQVB01. The sequence continues at coordinate 657 of CANQOD010000093.1, read as the reverse complement.
CATTTGCACTGGCCATGGAAATTCCTTTCATCATCTCTTCGACGGTCAGTTCTTCTCCTGTGGATAAATAAATTTGACTACCACCCATACCACTTGCATTGCCACTAGCTTTGACAATATCGGTCCATTTTAACTTTCCTTGTTCAATTTGTTCGAGAATTAAAATTTGGGCAACCATTTTGGTCATCGAAGCAACGGCAAGAGGTGTATCTTTATTTTTTTCAAAAAGAATTTGTCCCGTATTGGCTTCCATTAAAATACCAGCTTTGGCATTTGGTAGAAGAGAAGAAGTTTCATCCGCACATACATGGAAGGGGAAAAAGAGGAAAAGAGGAAGAAAAGTTCCTAAGAATATTTTTAATTTCATTTTACGTCACCTTAGTAAACTGTATGTGTAAAAATCAATTCTATTCAAAAAAGAAAAAATTTGTTATAATGAAAAAGTAAGATAATAGAAGATTAGGTGTGATGCGGGAATGAGGAAGAAACAAGGGTTTACAATCGTAGAGATTTTGTCTGTCGTAGTCATTTTAGGATTGTTAGGAATGATTGGAACAATTACGGTGACAAATATCATCAATCGTGCCCATCTAGCGTATTATCAAAGTCAAGAGAATATGATTCTGTTGGCTGGAAAAGAATATTATTCAGATTATC
>CANQOD010000092.1 GCA_947625395.1 uncultured Bacilli bacterium | reverse complement strand
CAAGAACAACTTTCAATGTCTATTCTTACAAAAACAGTCCAAAAAGTTTGTGACTCTTATCGAGTTAGTCCAGCTTGGAAAGAGAAACTCAAACAACTCAAGCAAACAAAAAAAGAGCTTTATTCTTCGTGATAAAGTTCTTCTTTGATTGCATCTAAATTTTGTTGAATTAAAGAAATATAGTCTTCTTCATTTTTTCTTTCTTCATCAGTAAGTAATGTCAGTTCTTTTAAGCTACTTTCTTTTAAAGAATTAATATTGATATCAAGGATTTTCTTTGCTTCACTATTCAAATCTTCATTTTCAAAATGGAAGAGCTTTGTAATGCGTTTTTCTTGAATGAGACTTTGAATTTCAGCTTTTTCTTTATCGGTAATTTCTTCCTTGATGACATGGACTGTCAATCCATATTTTTCCAAGAACTTAAGTTCTTCATTCGAAACTAAAATATCTTTGTATTTGGCATCTTCAATGGTTAGACGAATATTCGCATCCAATTCTGATAAATCCACTTTTAATGCTTCATATTTTTCGTCAATTTCTTTTCGCAAATAGCTATTTTCAATATACTCCTTTAAACTTAAACGAACATTTTGAGCCATCATTAACATGAAAGAGGGGTCCAACCAAATGGAATCCGTTTGATAGGAAGTTTCTAAAACATAAGAACTATCAATAATTTTTAAATCACTATTGTAATCTAATAATTCAACGGCTAGTTTGCGTTCTCTTTCAATCAACCCAGTGTAGATAAAGAGTTCTTTTTGCGCTTGATCTTTCTTTTGCTTTTTTGTGATTTGATAAGTTTCTGCTTTTACTCCATCTGGATAGATGGATTCAATTGTAGCATGTTCACCATAAAGCTTTTCTACAATATATTCATTTGGATAGTTGGTTGTCACGATTTGGATATCTTCCATATCATCTCTTTTACAACCGCATAAGAGGAGGGGAATACAAGATAAGAAAAGTAACTTGACCCCAATTTTTTTCATTTTCATTTTTGAATTTCCTTTCTTTGTGGAACTGGATCATAAAAAGCAGAATGATTCCATGGATTACAGCGCATAATCCGTTTTAGCGAAAGAAAACAGCCTTTGATAGAGCCATATTTTTCAATCGCTTCACAAGCATATTGCGAACAAGTAGGAACATGCCGACAAGCTTGATGCCATGGTCCTGGAATTTTCTGATAAATATGAATCAGTCCAATGAGTAATCTTTTCATTTGAATCTCCATCACCATTTTACTATAAATTGCTTCTCTTTACAATTGCCATCTTTCAAAAGTCTGTGAATTCTGTTATAATAAAAAAGGTGAAAGAAATGGAAACGTTATTTAAAAAGTTGAAAATTACACCTAAAAATAAGGGACTTTATGAAACTGCTTTTTCCCATTCTTCTTATGCAAATGAGCATAAAAAGAAAAAAGATTATGAACGATTAGAATTTTTAGGAGATGCAGTCGTTGATTTAGTGGTCAGTGATTATCTATATAGTCACAATCTTCATGATGAAGGCGAATTGACAAAAACACGGGCAAGCTATGTTTGTGAAAATGCCCTTTATGTGTATGCAACAGATTTAGGATTGCAAGAATATATTCGCGTCGGTCATGGGGAAGAAAGTCATGGTGGTCAGTACAAAAAAGCCATTGTTGCTGATATTTTTGAAGCGATGACAGGTGCCATTTATTTAGATTTAGGCTATGCCACGGTAAGAAGAGTCTTACTTTCTATTATCGTTCCTTATATCGAAGACCAAAACATTTGCTTCTTTTTAGATTATAAATCTGCTTTACAAGAAGCTGTGCAAACAATGAGTCAATCTTTAAAATATCAAGTTGTGCATGAAAGTGGTCCAAGTCATCATAAAACATTTCAAGTAGAAGTTAGAGTGGATGGCATCCTTTATGGAACGGGAATTGGTTCTAGCAAAAAAGAAGCAGAACAGAATGCTGCTAAGGAAGCACTTTCTAAAAATCCAAGTGTTTTTATTGAAGAAAAAGAAAAAGAATGATATAATAAGTAGCGCTTTTCATGGAAATCAAAAAAGAAAGGAGAAATTATGAGTAAAATTAACATTTTTAGTTTAGGTGGACTGAATGAAAATGGAAAAAATATGTATGTTGTCGAAGTAGACAAAGATATTTTTGTTTTTGATGCGGGATTGAAATATGAAAATGATAGACCTTTGGGAATTGATTACATTATTCCGAACTATGATTATTTAATCAAAAATCAAAAGCGAATTAAAGGAATATTTTTAACCCATGGTCATGAGGGAAATATGGGGGCTGTTCCTGACATTTTAAGTGCTTTACCGAATATTACAATTTATGGAACAAAGTTGACACTTTCAATGTTAAGACAAGACTTCAAAGACCCTAAAAAATACGAGAAGAATTTGAAAGAAATAAGACCTCATGCAAAATTGAACTTTGGAAAGAATTTTTTATTTCCAATTCAAGTTACGCATTCGATTCCGGATGCTGTTTGTTATGTCTTATATACCAAAGATGGAGCCATTGTTTATACAGGGGATTTTGTGTTTGACCATACCATGACAGGTGCTTATCATACAGATATTGGTAAGCTTGCTTATGTGGGAAAACAAGGCGTTTTATGTTTATTGTGTGAATCTCTTTATGCAGAACGTCTTGGACATACTTCTCCATCAAACCGTGTATCTTCCTTTATTGGAGAAGTTTTATCTCGTCATCCAAAACGAATTATTGCTACTGTTTTCCCAGCCCATTTTTATCGTATTCAAGAAATCTTCAATGAAGTTTCTAAAACACACCGTAAAATTGTCATTATGGGCAAAGGCTTACAAACAACGATTTTAGAGGCTATTCATGATGGCTATTTACAGATTGCTCCAGGAGTGATTGGAGATTTAACAAACTTAAATGATGCCAATGCAGTAGTCCTTATTTCTGATGAAAAAGAAAAACCATTTGCGAATCTAGAGCGAATTATTAAAGGCTTTGATAAATATATTAAATTAAATGAACATGATACAATTTTTATTACCGAACCTGCTTATGAGGGAATTGAGAAACGTCTTGCTTTGGTGATGGATGAGATTGCCATGTTAGGTGTGAATGCGGTGAGTTTATCTAGCAAAAAGCATTTACTTCATCATGCATCACGTGAGGACTTGATGTTGATGATTAACTTAATGCAACCGAAGTATTATTTCCCTGTAAAAGGAGAATATCGTCAACAATATGCGAATGCCTCCATTGCTGAAGAATTAGGAATTCCAAAAGAAAATATTCTGTTAAAACAAAATGGGGATGTCGCCACGTTTATCAATGGGACTTTAGATGAAAGTGCTCAAAATCATATTGATGTTGATGAAATCTTAATCGATGGCAATACAAGTGATGATATAGGAAACTTAGTGTTAAAAGACCGAGAAATGTTAGGAGAAAATGGAATTGTTATTTTATCTTGTACATTATCGAAAGAAACAAAAGAAATCTTGGCGGGTCCAGAAGTTTTAACGCGAGGCTTTATTTATGTAAAAGAACATCAAGATGTTTTAGATGAAACGAAAGAGATTGTTAAAAATATCATTTTAGAAAATATTGAGGCAGGCGAAAAGCGTGTTGATTATACAAAAATCAAAAATGATGTCCGTGAAATGTTAGGAAAATATTATTATAAAATGACAGAATCAAAGCCAATGATTATTACGGTAATTCAAGAAATATAGACTTTAGACTTTTAAAGTCTTTTTCTTTTGTCATCAAGATGTTTTTTAAGGTAAGTCCATGAGGACGAAAAGGGAAAAGAGAAGAGATAAAGCAATTTTCTTGTATAAATTTTCGTTTTTTTTCCACTTTATAAATGGTGATAAAATGGAAATAACGCAAGAAAAATTAAAAAAATGGGAAGAAGACTTTTTTAAAACTCCTCAGAATGAAGTTTTCATGCATGCTGTTTGTGAAAATGGTATTTTGAAAACGGCAAAGAAAAAAGATGTTAAAAATAAATTAACTCCTTTATTTTCAATTCGCTTACAAGGTGGAGATGTAACGAATCAAAAACAAAGTGGACGTTGTTGGATGTTTGCAGCACTCAATACTTTTCGATATCAGATTATGAAAAAATTGAATCTGAAAACATTTGAAATTTCAGAAAATTATCCGCTTTTCTTTGATAAACTCGAAAAATGTAATTATTTTTTGGAAACAATCTTAAAGACACTTGATGAAAAGTTAGAAGATCGCCTTTTATCCTTTTTATTAGAAGACCCGATTCAAGATGGTGGGCAATGGGATATGTTTTGTAATTTGGTTAAAAAATATGGCATTGTTCCGAAGAGTGCGATGGAAGAAGTGGCAGTTTCTTCCAATACAGGAGAACTAGATACGATTTTAGATACCAAGCTAAGACAAGGCGCAATTCTTTTACGAAAACTGCATGAAGAGGGGAAACAACAAGAAGTTTTACAAGAAAAAAAGGAAGAATTGTTAGAAGAAATTTATCAGATTTTAGTCATCTCTTTAGGACTTCCTCCTAAGACGTTTGATTTTGAATATCTTGACAAGGAAGAGGTGTATCATTGTGAAAAGAATTTAACGCCACAAGCTTTTTTTGAAAACTATGTTGGCTTTGATTTAGATGATTTTACGAGTATTATTCATGCACCAACAGAGGATAAGCCTTATCACGATGTATATGCTGTACGTTATTTAGGAAATGTGGTTGAGGGAAAACAAGTGACTTATTTGAATCTTCCTATTGAAAGATTGAAAGAGTTAGTGATTGCTCAGTTAAAAGATGGTTTTCCTGTTTGGTTTGGATGTGATGTTGATAAAGAATTAGA
>CANQOD010000091.1 GCA_947625395.1 uncultured Bacilli bacterium | reverse complement strand
TGGTACACGCCACCTGGGTTCACCTTTGGAGGAAAAGAGATTTCTGGAATATGGGTCGGTAAATTTGAAACAGGATACAGTACAGGAAATGGTACTGGCGTTGGCGTATCCAGTACAGCAGCAGCCCAGAGTGATACCGAAGAACCAAATCGAGCCATTATCAAACCCAATGTGTATAGCTGGAGAGATATTCTCATATCCACCCTCGATTTAGTTTCTCGAAAAATGGTTAATGCTGGGAATGTATTTGGTTTTGATGCTACGTATGATAGTCATGCCACAAAAAATACAGAGTGGGCACTTATTAGTTATCTTAGCCAAAGTAAATATGGAAAATATGGGAATTCCTTATATAGTGGCGCCAATAAAGAAGCCTATATCAATAATTATAATAAGTATATGACTGGTTGTTCCTCAGGTTTGCCAAATTCACCAGATATAACTGTTTGTGGCAATGCTTATGATGTGATGACTGACCGAGGAGGAGGGAAAGGTTATGCTGGAGGAGGCGCCTCCAGTACCGGCAACATCACCGGAATTTATGATTTGAATGGTGGCGCAAATGAATACACCATGGGAGTTTTTAATCAACTCTCTGGTAATACTGTTTACAATTCGGGTTATCAAGGAACTTTGGCTGATGGTTCCAGTGTCAATGGCCGAAGTTGGCCAGATGCAAAATATTATGATAACTACTCAGCATCAAATTCATTTATTGCTTGTAATGGGCCTTGCAAGGGACATGCTTTACATGAAATAGGTGGTTGGTATGGAGATTATAGTCGTTTTGTAGATGCAGGTGGTACTTGGCTTTTACGTAGTGGAAACTATGGAGCTAATAACGTTGTAGGTGGTACTTTTTACTATAATAGTACAAATTGGAAAGTAGCAAGTAGTGGTTCCTTTCGTCAAGTCCTTGTCCCTATTCGTTGAGATAAGTTTACATTTTGTTTATTTTTCAATCATTTTGTTTCTTTTTGCTATACTAAGAGAAAAAGGAGGCTTATGATGAAAATAAAAAACCTGTTACCTGCAGATACTTATGTCATTTATAATAAAGCCTTTCTTCATACGGAAGATAGAAAACTATTAACGTTACTCTATCAACCTATTATTGGTTCTTCTGCGACGAGTCTTTATTTAACGCTTTTAGATGATTTGATGAAAGAAGAAGTCATTAGTGAACCCTATACACATCATCATTTAATGACTACTACGCAACTTGCTTTAGATACATTAAAAATCGCTCGTGAAAAATTAGAAGCAGTTGGCCTTTTAAAAACGTATGTAAAAGAAGAGAGCATTAATCATTATGTGTATCTTCTATATGCGCCTTTAGATGCTGCAAGTTTTTTCAATCATCCTGTTTTAAATATCGTTCTTTATAATAATATTGGTAAGAAAGAATATGATCAACTGGTTTCGTATTTTAAAGTGCCCAAAATCAATTTAAAAGATTATCAAGATATTACTATGAAATTCGATGCGGTTTTTCGGAGTACTTCGTTAAAACCATTTGAAGTTTTAGATACTTTTAAGCAACAAGAAGCTTCTTATCCTTTATTTGATGAACAGATTGATTTTGACTTATTGATTGCTTCAATTCCGAAAGATATGATTCATGTCAAATGTTTTAATCAAGAAGTGAAAGATTTAATCAATGCTCTTGCGTTTACTTATCATTTAGATACGTCTATCATGCAAAATTTGGTGCGTGATGCTTTAAATGAAAAAGGACTGATTGATAAAGTATTGCTTCGAAAACTTTGTCGTAATTTTTATCAATTTGAAGAGGGTGGACGTCTTCCAACTCTTGTTTATCAAAGCCAACCAGATTTCTTAAAGAAGCCAGAAGGGGATTCTTCAAAGTGGGCAAAAACAGTTTATACATTTGAAAATTTAACTCCATATGCTTATCTAGCAAGCAAATATAAAACAGGAAAGCCAACTAAAAGAGATTTGCAAATTATTGAGGATTTAATGGTAGATCAAAAATTAAAACCTGGGGTCGTGAATGTTTTAATTTCTTATTGCCTCAGTATTAATAATGAAAAACTTTCTAAAAATTATATTGAAACGATTGCCGGGCAATTTCAAAGGTTACATATCGAAACAGTAGAAGATGCAATGCGTTTAACAGAAAAAGAATATAAGAAAATGAAAAAAGCAAAGCAAACTGGTTCAAAGACGAAAACTTCAAAGAAAGAAGAACCACTTCCAGAATGGTTTGGCAAGGAACAAGAATTAGACAAAACAACCATAGAAGAGGAACAAGAAATGGACTCTATCTTAGAAAAACTTGCATAATTGGGCATTTTATGATATAATATGCACAATTTAAGGGGGAAACGGATATGACAAAAGCTCAAAAAAAGCTTGTTCGTCATTTGATTTTTGAAATAACTTACATCAGTGTTATTTTAATCGCGTTAACAGCTTTTTGGTTTGGTCCAAGACGAAAAATGGTCGCACAACAACAAGATTTGGGTTATCAAACAAAAGGACTTTCCAAAGTGCAAGTTACACAACAAGTTCAAAATAAACAGATTATAGTTGATAACCAAGATGGAAAAGGCGATTTAATGCTTGTTTTTCAAGAACCACAAAAAAGTGATTCACCAGTTTATTATCAAGTATTGACAGATGGATATTTATCTGAGGCAAGATGTTTGACGGAAGATGGTGCAATTTATCTTTTATCTCTTGAAGAAAATAAAAGTACAACTTTGGAAGTTCGTCTGTGGACAGAGGAAGAACAATCTGTGATGGGAACATTACAAATGCTTCCTGTCGTCTATTCTGAACAAGTTTAAAAGAAAGTCCTTTCGCTTTCTTTTCTTTTTTGTTAAAATAGAACTAACATGTCCCTGTAGCTCAGTTGGATAGAGCACAATCCTCCTAAGATTGGTGTCGGTGGTTCAAATCCACTCAGGGACGCCAGAGTGATAGAAAACCTATATCATTAGGTTTTTTCTTTGTTTGTTTTCCTATCGAAAGAGGAACATTGATTGTCAATTGCAAAAATAAAAATGGGAGAATAAGAAAATTTATGATATAGTATTGATAGGAATGTTTTTTTGAAAAGAGGGAAGTTTAATGAAAAAGAAACATCTTATTTTAATTGCTGTTTTGATCATTGTTTTATTGGTGATTGGTGTGCTTGTTTTTCATCCGTTTTCAAAAGCAAATGATGCTTTGAAGTTTAAAAAAGAATATGAAAGCTTAAATGGAACGAGATTAGAAAGTGGACAAAAGGTAAGAAGTATTACAATTGACCGTGAGAATCCATTTATTTATAAAAGTGCTGAGGAAATTGTAGAGATGATAGATCATCAAGAAACTTTTGCTGTCTATTTTGGTTTCAATACTTGTCCATGGTGCCGCAGTATTTTACCAACGTTCATTGAGGTTGCGAAAGATTTAAAAATCGAGTCTATTTATTATGTCGATGTAAAAGAAATAAGAGATACGTTAACCGTCGATCAAGAAGGAAAAGTGCAAACGACTAAAAAGGGAAGCGAAGGATACTATGCCTTATTAGAACGACTCGATGCTGTTTTGAGCGACTATAGTTTACAAGATGCATCCGGTAAGAAAGTGGATGCACATGAAAAAAGAATTTATGCACCTAATGTGATTAGTATTTTAAAAGGAACTCCGCAGAAAATAACGACAGGTATTAGTGACAAACAGGAAAATGGTTATATGCAATTAACTAAAGAAATGCTTAAAGATACTTATCAAAAAATAGAATGTGTTTTAAACTGTCTTCAAGACGATAAAAAAATGTGCACACAAAAAGGCTGCTAATCAACCGTTGTAGAGTCTAAAAAGAAAAAAGAAAAGAGGGAATGTATGGCAAAACGTCGAAAAAAAACTAGAACACAAAGTATACTTGCAACACTTTTCTTTTTTATGATTTTTGGTCTTGCTGCTTATTATCAAGATGATATTATAGCATGGATGAATTCCAATCCACTTTCCTTAGAAAAATCTTATGCAATGAGTGAAGTTCCAGATTATTTTGGAAAACCTTATGTTGTTTTAGAAAATAATGTTCCTGATTTTAGTGAAGAGGATTTACAAAAAGAATCTTTTGAAAGTTATAGTGAACTTGATGCTTTCGGTCGTTGTGGACCTGCTTTTGCACTTGTATCAAAAGACACAATGCCACAAGAAGAACGAGGAAGCATTGGGATGGTAAAACCATCTGGTTGGCATACCATCAAATATGATATTGTTGATGGGAAGTACTTATATAATCGCTGTCATTTAATTGGTTATCAATTAACAGGTGAAAATGCCAATCCTAAAAATTTAATCACTTGCACTAGAGAGATGAATACTTCCTCTATGTTGTCTTTTGAGAATGAGGTTGCGGAATATATTAAAAAAACAGGCAACCATGTGCTCTACCGAGTAACGCCTTATTTTCAAGGAAACAATTTAGTCGCAAGTGGGGTGCAGATGGAAGCAAAATCCATTGAAGATCAAGGAAAAGGAATTACTTTTAATGTATATGTCTATAATGTGCAACAAGGAATTCAGATTGATTATCAAACAGGTGAAAGTAAATTAATGGATTCTTAAAAAGGAGGTTTAAAAATGAATGTACAAGAGGTTTGTACCAATGCGGGTGTTTTATCTGTTATTTCTATTGTATTGGGAGTTTTAAAATTTATTTTTATTGCTGCTCCTATTTTGGCAATTGTCATGATTTCGATTGATTTTTTTAAAAATGTCGTCGATGGAAAAGAAGATGCAGTCAAAAAAAATTTAGGAATTGCAATCAAGAGAATGTTATGGTGTGTAGCGGTCTTTCTCGTTCCATTTATTACGAGTACTTTAGTTTCTCTTTTAGGAAATTTAGGGGTCAATTATGCGATGTGTATTGAAAATAGTAAACATTTCACAGACTTTATTGTAGAAGATAAAGATGA
>CANQOD010000090.1 GCA_947625395.1 uncultured Bacilli bacterium | reverse complement strand
ATTCATTAGAGTCATGAGAAGACTCTTTTTCTTTGTTTCTTTCTCTGATTCATGATAAACTAGACATGGAAAGAGGTCGAAAAGGATGTTAGTTGCAAATGATTGGACAGAATATACGCTTTTAGATTGTGCACATGGTGAAAAATTGGAACGTTGGGGACCGCATGTTTTATTGCGCCCGGATCCTCAAATCATTTGGGATACACGGAATTTAAGAAAACTGTATGCAGGTGAAATTGCTGCCCATTATCATCGAAGTTCTACAGGAGGAGGGACATGGGAAAATATAAAAAAAGTGCCTGCCAGTTGGCAAATTCATTATAAGCATTTGACATTCTGTATTAAACAAATGGGCTTCAAACACACAGGACTTTTCCCTGAACAAGCTGTCAATTGGGACTTTATGATGGAGAAAATTGAACATGCAAATCGTCCTATTCGTGTCTTGAATTTATTTGCTTATACCGGTGGTGCTTCTGTTGCTTGTCTTTCGAAAGGGGCATCTGTTGTTCATGTAGATTCGTCAAAAGGCATGGTAGATTGGTGTAAAGAAAATGTCAAAGCATCTGGTCTTTCAGAAGCGCCTATTCGGTATATTGTGGATGATGTTGTGAAATTTGTTCAACGGGAGATTCGAAGAGGCAATCAGTATGATGCGATTATCATGGACCCGCCCAGCTATGGTCGTGGTGCCAATAAAGAAGTGTGGAATATTGAAAAGGATTTAGAAAATTTAGTCACACTTTGTTGTGAACTGTTAAGTGAAAAGCCACTTTTCTTTTTAATCAATTCCTACACAACTGGAATGAGTCCTACGGTATTGTGGAATTTATTGCATGAAAAAATAGAGAAAAAATATCAAGGGGTGACTTCTTGTGGAGAAGTTGGACTTCCTATTGCTCAAACAAAATTAATTCTACCGTGTGGAATTTATGGACGGTGGGAAGCGTGAAAATTTTATATGAAGACAATCATTTGCTCGTCGTTGTAAAGCCAAGTGGTGTTTTAAGTCAAGCAGATGGAACGCATCATGCAGATATGTTGACACTACTGAAAGCGTATTTGAAAGAAAAATACCAAAAAACTGGAAATGTTTATTTAGGCCTCGTTCATCGCTTAGACCAGCCGACAAGTGGAGTGATGGTTTTTGCAAAAACATCGAAAGCAGCCAGCCGACTTTCTGAACAAATTCGAAAACATGCTTTTCAAAAACGTTATGTATTAATCTGTCATGGCCTTTTGAAAGAACCAACAGGAGAAATGGTTGATTTCCTAAAACAAGAACAGGAAAAAGTTGTGATTTCGAAAGAGGGAAAGGAAGCCCGTCTTACCTATACTGTTTTACAAGAAAATCGTCAAAAGAATTGTTCTCTTGTTGAAGTTTGTCTTCAAACAGGTCGAAAGCATCAAATTCGTGTCCAATTTGCCAGCCGGGGACATGCACTTTTTGGTGATCATCGTTATGGAAAAAACGAACCGATGGATTTATGTTTATTTGCGCAATCAATTTCGTTTTTTCATCCGATTACAAAAGAGCGTCTTACTTTTACGGAAAAAATGCCAAATACGGGAATGTGGACACTGTTTACAGCGTAAAAAGATGTCAATATCAAAATACATTTGCAAAAGAGGGCTTTTTTTGTTATCATTGAGATAGTATTAGAATAAAGGGAGAGGGACATTTATGAATTTATCATGGTTTACAACAATTCCTGGTATGTTGATAACCGGAGGCGTTTTATTATTAATCATCGCATTAATCATTTTTATTGCAACAAGTGGAAAGAAAGGAAAAACAAAAGAGAGTCCACAAGCTGTACAACCGGATGTGAGTGCACAATCTGTGGTTGTTCCAACGGACCCTACTGTTGCAGTCGCAACACAGGAGCCACCAGTGGCAGCACAACCAACAATGCCACAAGAAGCTCCAATGCCTACAATGGTAGAACCACAACCAATTCCTACACCTGCTGAGCCAAGTGTATTTACAAATCCAATTCCAACAGAGGTGGCAACACCACAAGCAGTAGAACCAACTGTTGTAACAACTCCTGAAGTAGCTCCTATTGAAACAGTTGCAACCCCTGCACCAACAGAAGTTGCTATGCCAACCGTGCCTACAGCTGAAGAAGTACAACCTGCGGTAGTAGAACAACCTCCCGTTGTTGAAACGCCACAAGAAGTTTCAACGACAGAGCCTGTTCCACCAGTGATGCAAGAAACTCCGGCACCTGAAATGCCTACTGCTGTTGAGCCTGTATCACAAGATACGATTACGATGCCACAAGTGCAAGTTGTAGAAGCAGCACAACCAACAGAACCTATTGCTCAAGAGCCAGTAACTCCTGCTCCTATTTATGGAGGAGTGAGCCAAATTATTCCAAATTTAGACGTGAATCAACAAGTGGAAAGACCAATTTATGGAGGTGCTAATCCGCTAGAAAATACACAGACGATTCCTGCACAACCTGCGGTTCCAGCAGAACCAGCACCCACTCCGGTAGCTCCTGTAACAGAGCCTACTGCAACTGTAGCTCCAGTTGAAGCTGCACCTGCAGTTCCTCCCGTTGTTGAAACACCACAACCAGCGCCAGCACAGGAGGCTCCTACATCTATGCCACTTCCTAGCATCGATGTTGTTCCACAAGAAGCACCACAACCTGTCGCAGTAGGTGCAACAGAAGCAGCACCTGCCCAAGCACCTAACCCAACGCAACCAGAAAGTTTATTCTAGGCCTAAGAGGCCTTTTTTTGATGCGCTAGATTCTTTCAAAAAAAGGCTTCTTTCCATCCGAAATCCAATTGAAATGCATCGCACTATTTGAAGAGGAAAAACAACAGATAGAAACACCAGCTGTTTCTTTTTCTGTTGCTTTTAAATCAACAAGTCTTGCAAGTTTTTCTTGTTGAAAAAGGGTTGATAATGTTTGTGAAAAAGTTCTTTTTTTGCTTTCTTCTTCATAAAGTGAATTAAAGACAAGAAAGGAATGATAAAAAAATGGAAACACTTAAAGTTTCATCTAAATCGAATCCAAATTCAGTGGCAGGAGCATTAGCAAATGTTTTCCGAGAAAAAGGTAGCGTTGAAATCCAAGCTGTTGGGGCAGGGGCTTTGAATCAAGCCATCAAAGCCATTGCGATTGCGAGAGGTTTTTTAGCGCCGTCTGGCAATAATCTTGTTTGTATCCCGGCTTTTACTGATATTGCGATTGATGGAGAAGAACGAACAGCAATCAAATTAATTGTCGAAGCAAAGTAACTGAATATGAATTGACAAAATGAGAAAAAATGGATATGATAGAAACAAATCCATGATTAGGACTAATAATAAGATGACTTTTTCCAAGAAAGTTCGTGGTTGATGGAAACGAATAAAAGTGCTTATTTATCTACCCTATAGATGACCGTTAGGTCCGGACAACTTGTTCGTTAATCAAATGAAGAAAAAGAAAAGGATGGTACCGTAGGCTTTCTACTCCTTGGTCAGTCCTTTTTTATTTTTAGAAAAGAGGAGAAGAAATGATTGATATTGCATTCATTAGAGAAAATAAGGAACTTGTCAAAGAGAACATTCGCAAGAAATTTCAAGAGGAAAAATTACCACTTGTGGATGAAATCTATGACTTAGATATTGCATATCGCAAGACAAAACAAAAAATGGATGAGGCACGTGCTGAAAAGAATCAGAAAAGTGATCAAATCGGTGCTTTGATGCGTGAGGGAAAAAAAGAAGAAGCGATGAAAATCAAAGACACGATTTCTAAGATGAGTGAAGAAATCCAAGAACTAACGAATCAAGAAGCAAAATTAAGTGAAGAGATTCGTCAAAGAATGATGGTGATTCCAAATATCATTGCTCCTGATGTTCCTATTGGAGAAGATGATACTAAAAATGTGGAAATCGAACGATTTGGAGAAGCCAAAGTGCCTCCCTATGAAATCCCTTATCATGCGGATATTTTAGAGGCTATCAGTGGCCTTGATAAAGATGCTGCTGGAAGAACGAGTGGCAATGGTTTTTACTATTTAATGGGAGATGCAGCACGTCTTTCAAGTGCCATGTTATCTTATGCGAGAGATTTTATGATTGAGAAAGGATTTACTTATTGTATTCCACCTTTTATGATTCGTAGTGATGTAGTCACTGGTGTGATGTCTTTTAAGGAAATGGATGCGATGATGTATAAGATTGAGGGAGAGGATTTATATTTAATTGGTACGAGTGAACATTCTATGATTGGTAAATTTAAAGATCAAGTCTTGAAGAAAGAAAGTTTGCCTATTACAATGACTTCTTATTCGCCATGTTTTAGAAAAGAAGTTGGCGCACATGGAATTGAAGAAAGAGGTATCTATCGTGTGCATCAATTTGAAAAACAGGAAATGATTGTCATTTGTGAACCAGAAGAATCTAGTCAATGGTATGAAAAAATGTGGAAATACAGTGTGGAACTTTTTAGAAGTTTAGATATTCCGGTTCGTCAGTTGGAATGCTGTAGTGGGGATTTGGCTGATTTGAAATATAAATCTTGTGATATTGAAGCTTGGAGTCCAAGACAACAGAAATACTTTGAAGTCTGCAGTTGTTCTAATCTTACGGATGCACAGGCAAGACGTCTTGGTATTCGGGCAAAAGGAGAAAAGGGAAACTATTATTTACATACACTCAATAATACAGTCCTCGCTTCGACACGTGCCTTGATTGCTCTTTTAGAGAATAACTATCAGGAAGATGGTAGTATTTTAATTCCTAAAGTTCTTCAACCTTATATGGGTGGAAAAGAAAAAATCGAGTGCCAAAAAAGATAGTTTCTTGTGGACTTTAGAGAAGAAATAGAGAAATTGAAAAAGAAATTTCGAACTACTTTAAGCGTTGCATTTTTTTTGCTATAGAATCTATAGAAGATAGAAAATAAAGTTTCTAGCATTTTGTACTTTTGTCAGAAAATTTTGTTTTTTGTCTTCTTTTTTGATGAAAAATAAACGATGAAAAAGTACATCTTTATAGTAG
>CANQOD010000089.1 GCA_947625395.1 uncultured Bacilli bacterium | reverse complement strand
GATGCATAAGAAAAAGTAAGTGTTTTTCTATAATGAGAATTCAAACAGAAGAAGCGATAAACCAATGGGTCATAACCCTTTTGTTCGAGTACTGAAAGCGTCAAGATGCCTCCTTTTGATTTGCTCATTTTACCACTTTGGTCATTTAAGTGTTCCCCATGCAGCCAGTATTTACACCAAGGATGTCCTAAATAAGCTTCACTTTGAGCAATTTCATTGGTATGATGGGGAAAAATATTATCTACACCACCACAATGGATATCAAGATATTCTCCTAAATAGTGGCAAGCAAGGCCAGAACATTCAATATGCCAACCTGGATATCCAACTCCCCAAGGAGAATCCCATTTCATAATTTGATTTTCAAACTTACTCGTTGTAAACCATAAACCAAAGTCAAAGGGATTCCGTTTATAAGCATCCTCTTCTACATCCTCTCTGACTGCGACGAGAAGTTCATCTTGTTTTTTTCCAGATAATTGGTAATAATTATTTGCTTTGCTGATATCAAAATAGATATTTCCCTCAGCTTCATAGGCATAACCATCTTTGAGCATTTTCTCAATCATCTGAATGTAAATATCGATATGGTCACTCGCTTTTTCTATGATATCCGGCATTTGAATATGAAGTTTTTCCAAATCTTGTAAAAAGGCCTTGGTATAAAAATCAGCAATCTCTTCAACTGTCTTTCCCTCTCTTTGAGCACCTTTACTCATTTTGTCTTCCCCTGTATCACCATCACTGGTCATATGTCCAACATCTGTAATATTCATTACTCTTTTAACATCATACCCTAAATAAGTGAGTGTTTTGACTAAAATATCTTCAAAAATATAAGTTCTTAAATTTCCAATATGCGCATAGTGATAGACAGTAGGACCACATGTGTATATTTTCACTTTCCCCTCTTCATGAGGATGAAACTCTTCTATTTGTCTAGTCAATGTATTAAAAACTTGCATCCTTTTCTCTCCTTTTTTATAGTATACGATAAATTCATTTATTTTGCTTTATTATAGCACGAAACAATAATAGTGTAAACGAGTTCGCGCTTTTCAAATAGGAAAAATTGATATACTAGCTTTAAAAATAAAGAGTTAGAGGAACTTTATAAATACAAAAAAACGGATTGGAATTACTCTTAGAATGATAGTATTTCTAGTGGTAATTATCCTAGTTATCATCAATATTTTACCTATTCGCATTCCTTATCATGACGAAAGTATTCCAAGTACTACATACAATATTCTAATCAATCAAAAAAACAAAAAAAGGGCAGTTAAAAAAAAGCACTTATCTTAAAACTATAAAAGATTTCTCAAGAATTTAGAAAGAGAAATCTTTTGAATAACAAGAATTATTATTAAAGTACAGTTCAATATTTACCAATTGATAGATATACCAAGTGAGGCTATAAAACTACGATATTTCTTTCTCCACCAATTGCTTATTTTCCTATTGTAAATCCATTTAAAAATAAGTTGTCTTATAAATTCAATTATGAAACAGATAACAAGAATTACAAAGGCGTAAAATAAGCATTTGAAAATAATACTTGAATCTACATATTTTAAACTTTCATTTGCTGCATCTAATTTTAAGTAGCTTAACATAATCGGTTTTAAAAATGGATTTTCATGTATTAGATAAACACCTAAAGTTAACCCTCCAAGACGATTGATGATTTTACTAGGTTTCATATCAAGAGAATAGAAAAAGAGAAAGAAACAGACTGATTGTAAAATAACTAAAGGATTATCATACGCATAAGTAGCATTTTGAAACATATTCCCTATCGCATTCATGATTGTTCCTAAATTTAAGAAATGAAACGAAGCATAATTTAAAAGAGCATTGACAAGTCCTAAAAATAATACCCCCCCCAAAAAAGAGAATTTTTCTTAAATTTGCTGTTGTCCCTTTCAATAGATGACTATTTTCAATTGGATACTTTGTTAAATAACTTCCAATAAAATAAAGAAGAATAAAATTAGTCAATGAAAAACCTCTATTATTTGGAAAAAATTCTTGTTGGGTTAAAAATGGAAGAACTGAAAAAATTAGGAATAAAAGAAGAATGATTTTTTTATGCTTCTCTTTATCAATATTTCGAATAACAACATTTAAAATTGGAGTCAATAAAAGAAAGCAAAAATAAACTGTCATATACCAATAATCACCATAATAAAGTGGAGAAATAGCTTTGAACATAGGAATAAATTCAAAAGAAATAAATCCTAAAAAATATAATACAATAGGAATTAACGCTTTATAAAACCAAACTTGATTATAAAGCGTTAAAAATTTGCCCATTTTTACGTCTTTTTTAGAAGCATATCCACCAGTAATTAAAACAAAAGAATTTACATGAATAATTAAAAGACAATGTAGAAAAATAAAAAAATAATACGCAGTACCTGTTGCATTTACTCGAATTCCTGACGTTAAATGATATAAAATAATCATAAACATTGCAACAATGCGTAATAATTCAATATTAGATGCTCTTTCTTTTTTCATAACCGTTCTCCCTATCTTTATTAAAGTATATCATATATTTTCTTTTTATGTAAACTAAAAAATCTCCCTATTCTATTGAATAAAGAGACCAAAACAATGAGTAAGTTTTTTTAACCAATCTAACTAAAGCTCTATCTTCTTTTTTCCACTATCATAAGCTTCTAAAATTTCATGGTCTATCTCATCATCAATTAGTTTTTCTATACGACGTGCTCCAAACTTTTGATAGTTACTGTTTTTTAATATTTTTTCCACAATATCTGTGGATATTTCTATCATCATATTTTCTTTTTCATAATTCTTTTTTAAAGTTTCTAGTTGTTTCCTTATAATTTTAGAAACTACTTCTTCTGATAAAGGATTAAAATGATAAATGTGACCAATACGATTCATGAATTCTACTCCAACATAAGCTTCTAATTCTTTTAAAGATTTTTTATCATTTTCCAAAAAGCCAACAGCATCTCGACTATCCAAATTGGAAGTCATAAAGAGAAACACATGATGAAAATAAACTTCTCTTCCCTTAGAATCCTTAATGACACCCTCATCCAATATTTGTAAAAAAAGTTTTAAAACGTCAGGATGTGCTTTTTCAATTTCGTCTAACAGTATGATACAAAACGGTTGTTTTCTAACTTTTTCTAATAAAGTCGCACCATCATCATAACCAACATAGCCTGGAGGAGAACCAATAATTTTACTGATTGTATGTGCTTCTTTGTACTCACTCATATCAAGACGAAAGAAACTGTTTTTTCCATAAAGTTCTTTGGCATACTCTTTCACTAGATACGTCTTTCCAAGGCCTGTCTTGCCAAGAAATAAAAAGGAATGAATTCTCACATTTTTTTCAAAGCCAAAGTGAACACGCCTCGTGATTTTACACAAGTCATCAATGATTTTATCTTGTCCTAAAATCTTGTTCTTTAAATTGGAGGAGAGTTGAATCAACTTTTTCTGCTCCTGAGGTAAAATTTCATAAACAGGAATTTTCGTTTTCATATAAACGACTTGCGCCACCATTTCTTCTGTAATTTTAACAGGTGCTTTTTTCTTTAAATTTTGAAGTTCCAGTTTGTTCCTTTCACTTGTTGCTTCTAATTCTTTTTGTTTATAGTAGCTTGCCTTTTCAAAGTCTTGTTTCAAAATTGCTTTCTTTTTCTTCTCTACATATTTACCAATTTCTTTCGTTAAACTCTTTCTCTTTTCATCTTCCTTGTTTTCCTGTAATGACGCTTTAGCACATACTTCATCTAATAAATCAATCGCTTTGTCTGGTTGGTATCTCGTATAAATATACTGATTCGATAAATGAACGATTAATTTTAAAATTTGGTCGGTCATTTTTACAGAATGAAAACTTTCATAAATGGGCTTTAATTTCTTTAGAATTTGATAGACAGCTTCTTCATTTGGTTCTTCGATATAAAGAGGTTGAAATCTTCGGTCAAGTGCTTTATCTTTTTCAATAAATTCGCGATATTCTTCTGTTGTTGTAGCACCAATTAACTTTAGTTTACCTCTAGCAAGCGCTGGTTTTAAGATATTGGAAGCATCAATTGCTCCCTCAGCACCACCAGCACCAACAAGGGTATGAATTTCATCAATAAAAACAATGACTTCATCGCTTTCTTCCACTTCTTTTAAAAGCTTGCCAACGCGTTCTTCAAATTCTCCACGATACTTTGTCCCAGCAATTAAGCTTGCCATCGAAAGAGAGAGAATTCTTTTGTTTTTCAACTCATCTGGAACATCTCCCTCCACAATTTTTTTTGCTAATTCTTCAACGATAGCCGTTTTTCCAACTCCTGCCTCGCCTAATAAAAGAGGATTGTTCTTGGTTCTACGAGATAAAATTTCAATCAAACGTGTTATCTCCTTATCTCTTCCAATCACAGGGTCAACATTTTCAAGTTCTACTCGTTGATTAAAATCCACAGCAAATTCTTCAATATACAGTTTTTTTGCTGCTTTCATGCCTTTTTCCACAAAATGTGTGGATAATTCACTGTAGAGCCGGTCAACATCAATATTCATTCCAATTAAAAGACGAATTGCAACACCTTCTCCCTCTTCCAATAAAGATAAAAATAATTCCAGTACAGTGACTTCGCTTTTTTCTTCTTTGGCATTTAAAAGGGCCGTTTCAAGAACTCTCTTTAAAAGAGGGGTATATAAAAACCAATTACTTTTATTTTTTCCCATTCCAACAACTTGTATTAATTCTTTTTTAAATCGTTCATAGGTAATATTATAATTTTTAAGACGTTTAGTAAGAGGGTCATCTTCCATTTTTAAGATTGCTAAAAGGAGATGTTCACTTCCAACATATGGATGGGAAAGTGATTGCATTTCTTCCTTAGATTGTAGTAATACTTTTTGTGCTTCTTCGCTAAATTTTGAGAACATTTTCTTCTCTCCTTTCTCCTCTATTCTATGGTAATTTTTCCCTTGCTTTCAAGAATTTATACCCCCAAAATAATGACATTTCTCACACAAAAAAAGAGAATTTTCATTCTCAATAGGCACTGATTTTTTATGAATTGTTGCGTGGAGTGAGGACTTGGCGAAAGGAAAC
>CANQOD010000088.1 GCA_947625395.1 uncultured Bacilli bacterium | reverse complement strand
CCATCGCTTTTTCTTTTCCTTGCTTTCTTGCAATGAATTTAATATAATATGTAGAGAGAGGAAATGGTGAATTATGAAAATTATGTCTGTTAATGCGGGAAGTAGCTCTTTAAAGTTCAGTTTATTTGAGATGGACACAAAAGAAGTGATTGCCTCAGGATATTTTGAAAGAGTAACATTAGAAGGAAGCTTTTATACAATTAAATACAATGGTGAAAAAATTCGTGAAGAAGTCGAAATGAAAGACCATTCTGTTGCTGTTGAAGTGATGTTAGACCGTTTGATCAAATTGGGAATTATTAATAGTTTAGATGAAATTGAAGGTGTCGGACATCGTGTTGTACATGGTAGTGATGTCTATAAAGAGAGTGTATTGATTACGGATAAGGTATTAGAAGATATTGATCAATTTAAGTCTTTAGCTCCACTTCACAATCCAGCTAATCTATTAGGAATTGAAGCCATTAAAAAAGCGCTTCCTAATGTTCCAATGGTGGCTGTGTTTGATACAGCTTTTCATCAAACAATGGCAAAGGAACAATTCCTATATCCAGTACCATATGAGTGGTATACGAAATATGGCGTTCGTAAATACGGATTCCATGGAACGAGTCATCAATATGTTAGCAATAAAATTGGCGAAATTTTAGGAACCAATACTTACAAGGCAATTATTTGCCATATTGGTAGTGGTGGTAGTTTATCTGCGATTCAAGATGGAAAATGTGTAGATACAACGATGGGCTTCACACCACTTGCTGGTATTATCATGGGAACTCGCTCAGGGGATATCGATCCATCTATTATTCCTTATATTATGGAACAAGAAGGATTAAATGCAAAAGAAGTAGTTGATGAATTGAACAAGAAATCCGGACTACTTGGTATTTCAGGCGTTGGAAGCGACCATCGCGATATTGAAGATGGCATGAAGAATGGAAACGAAAGATGTGCTCTTGCTGATGAAATGCTCGTCAATAGCATTGTAAAATATATTGCACAATATTATGTTGAATTAGGCGGTTGTGATATTCTAGCCTTTACTGCTGGTCTTGGCGAAAATGCCATTGATTTTAGAGCACGCATTGTTGAAAAACTTGCTCCTCTTGGAATTACAATGGATACATCTAAAAATGATTTCCGTGGAGAACTTCGAGAAATTACAGGAAAAGATTCTAAGACAAAAGTCTATGTTATTCCAACGAATGAAGAATTAATGATTGCTCTTGATACATTACGTTTAATTGAAAATAGATAGGAAAGATTTATGTATCGTCAAATTTTAAAAAAGATAAAAAAATATGACACAATTGTAATTGCAAGACATATAGGGGTTGATCCTGACGCTTTATGTAGTCAGTTAGCTTTAAGAGATAGCTTGCTTCTTCGTTTTCCCACTAAGAAAATTTTGGCAGTCGGGAATGGAAGTGTGAAATTTTCTCGACTAGGTACGTTAGATAAAATGGAGAATTTAGAACACTTTTTGTTGATTTTACTAGATACGCCAGATCGAAAAAGAATTGATTTTCCGATGTTTGAACAAGCAAGTGAAATCATCAAAATTGACCATCATCCATTTATTGAAAAAATTGGAAATCTAGAATATATTGATGAACAAAAAGGTTCTACTTGCGAAATTTTAATGGATTTTATTAAAAAGATGCATTTACCAATTACGAGTGATATTGCAAAGACTTTGTATGCTGGGTTGGTATCAGATTCGAATCGATTCTTGTTTGATTCAACAACATCGCAAACATTTGAGTTGGTTTCTTACTATTTAAAAAATTACCCTTTTCAACTATCTGAAGTTTATAAGTCTTTGTATATGCGTCCTTTAAAAGAAGTACGCTTACAGGGATTTATTGGAGAAAATCTAACTTTAACTGAAAATGGCGTTGCTTATATTAAAATCATGAATGAGGATTTGAATCGGTTTCATGCTGATAGTGCCTCTGGTGGTAATATGATTAATAACTTTAATTTCATTGAGGAAGCACTTGTATGGGTGATTATCACAGAAGATATTAAAAACAACAATATTAGAATTAATATTCGTTCTCGTGGTCCCGTTATTAATCAAGTGGCGGAAAAGTATCATGGTGGTGGTCATATGTACGCATCTGGTGCTCGCGTTTCTTGTTTTGAAGAAGCTGATTTACTATTGAAAGATTTAGATAAAGTTGCAAAGGATTATATAAAGGTGTGTGAGAAAAATGAAAATAACCTCTAGTGAACTTTCTGTGATGGCGACAAGAAGAAGTCAATATCCAACTGACCAAAAGCCCGAGTTTTTACTGGTTGGTCGGAGTAATGTTGGAAAAAGTAGTTTTATCAATTCCTTGCTAGAACGGAAGAATCTAGCTTACGTATCCGGTCATCCTGGCAAAACAACAACGTTAAATTTTTACTTTGTGAATCATGATTTTTACTTGATTGATGTTCCAGGATATGGTTATGCACAGGTTGGATTTCAAAAACAACAAAAGTTTGGCATGATGATTGAGGAATATTTAGAAAAACGTGCAAACTTAAAGCGGGTTTTCATGTTAGTGGATTTCCGTCATAAGCCAACGAAAGATGATTTGTTGATGTATCACTTTTTAAAGTACTATAACATTCCCGTAACCATTGTTGCTACAAAAGCAGACAAAGTCGGTGCCAGTAAATTTGAAAAAACGAAAAAACTTCTTTTAGATACATTGGACTTGGTCATGGGAGATGACCTGATTATTTATTCAAGCGTCGATAAACGGGGAAGAAAAGAAATATTAGATAAGATAGAAGACTTAACTTTAGATACAATTTAAGTCTTTTTTCTTTTCTTTGCATACATTACATTAGGTGGTTATATGAGTGTGAAAAGAACAGCAGAAGAAACTTATGAAATTTATCTTCCTGGTAAAAAAGATTGGTCTTCTCTTGAACAGATTCATGCGTTTTTAAAGAAAATAGAAAAAAATTTCTCCTTTTTTCAGGCCGGAATTTATTATGTTTATGTTACAACAAATGAGATGGGAACACTTTTTCAGGTGGAATTGATAGAGAATTATGTTTATAAGAAGAATATCGATTTAAAGTTAGAATTAAGTAAAACACCCTTTTATGTGAAAAGTCCTATTGCTTGTGTTTTTCAAAAAGGTTGTTTTTATTTTCAAAACTTTTTTTATGGTAAGAGCAATCAAATCACGGTTGATATCAAGAACTTTGAATTTTTGGAACGCGTTTCTAAAGAAGAATACGAAACTGCCAAAAGAAAAGGACTTTTCCTCAAAAAAAGAAGAGGCTTCTCTTCTTTATAAAACAATCGCAATCATATTATTAGAACCTTTGTTGACAACTTTGGTAAGTGTCTGTTGTAATTTATAGCGAATATTATCCGGCATCATCGCAAGTTTTGATTGAATGCCTTCCTGAACGATATTGTCAAGACTTCTACCAAAGATTTCACTTTTCCAAATATTGGTAGGGTCTTTTTCATAATCTTTCATTAGATAATCAATCAATTCTTTGCTCTGTGTTTCACTACCAATAATAGGTTCAAAGGTAGAATTTACGTCGACGCGAATCATGTGAATAGAGGGCGCAACGGCTTTCAGTTTCACTCCATAGCGTGGGCCTTGCTTAATAATTTCAGGATTATCTAATTTCATATCTTGTAAAGTTGGTGTCGCAACACCATATCCAGTTTGTTTGACCATTTTAAGTGCATATTTAATTTGGTCGTATTCTTTTTTTGCTTCATTGTATTCTTGAAAGAGGGCCAAAAGACCAGCTTTACTCGTGACATCAATTTGAATAATGTTTGTTAAAACGTCATTGTACAATTCACTTGGAGCAATTAAATCAATTGTCACAATGCCAGTTGCAGGGTTCACATCAGAAAGATAAGCTTTTTCAATGGTGTCATACTCTTTAAAATGGTCTGTAATCGTTTCAATGTCACGTAATTTATCAACATCTGTTACACTTTCTCGAATGGCAGCAATATAAGATTGCTTCAGTGGATGTGTTGGATTTAAAATGGCAATCCATTCTGGCATATTCACTCTGACTTCTAGAATTGGAAATTCATAAAGTGCTTCTCTTAAAATTGCGTACATATCTTTTTCTGTCATGGACTCAATATTGATTGGTAAAATAGGAACGCCATGTTTTTCATGCAAACTTTCTGCTAGACGTTCTGTTTCAGGAAGCGTAGGATGTGTGGAATTGAGAAGAACAATAAATGGTTTTCCGATTTCTTTTAATTCTTCAATAACTCTCGTTTCGGCTACTTCATAATCACTTCTTGTAAATTCTCCAATGGAAGCATCTGTTGTCACAACAATTCCGATGGTTGAATGGTCTTTAATCACTTTTTCTGTACCAATTTCTGCCGCTTCTACAAATGGAATTTCTTCATCATACCACGGTGTTTTCACCATTCTAGGACCATTTTCGTCTTCTATCCCTTTTGCATTTTCAATCACATAACCAACGCAATCGATTAATCTGATATGACAAGAAAAATCATCGATATTGATTTTCGCAGCTTGATTGGGAACAAATTTTGGTTCTGTTGTCATGATGGTCTTTCCTTGTGCGCTTTGCGGAATTTCATCTAAAGCTCTTTTCTTTTCATACTCATCTTCAATATATGGAACAATTAAGGTTTCAACCATTTTTTTAATGAAAGTACTTTTTCCAGTTCGAACAGCACCTACAACACCTAAATAAATATCTCCTTTCGTTCGTTCTGCGATATTCTTGATAATCTCAGTTTTTTCCATATTTCATCACCTTTTTCTACTTTCACTTCCATTTTATGCCTTTCTAAATCAGATAGAACAAAAATAAAAGAAAATATGCGTTTCATATTTTCTAGAACATTTTATCCACATTTTGTGGAACTTCGTCATTGAGGATGGTACTTACAATTTTTTGTTTTTTCTCATCACTGACAGTTTTTCCTGTCATTGTACTCAATTCGTCAATGACCTCCTTTAAAACTTTCTCATCTTTCATATTTCCTTTTTGTAGCTTTGAAGCAAGAGAGAAAATTGTTTCCTTATTCACATTGGTTTTATTTTCAACCCGTTTAAAAAAATTATCTCCTAGCATTTAAAATCCTCCTA
>CANQOD010000087.1 GCA_947625395.1 uncultured Bacilli bacterium | reverse complement strand
TTTTCTAAAGCAAGATTTCGTATTTTAACCATAGAACTGAAGTCTGCCACAACAAGATATTCATTGGCATTTAACGAATACTCTTTTCTTCCATAAAAACGTGCTACTTGATTATAATCACTGATTTTCATGATGATTTCGGGCGTATCAAAATTCAAAAAAGGAAACTGCGTTCGAATTGCGTTCAGTCTTGAACCCAAAGTGTGATTCAGTGTTAAATCAGGAGTTGTATACGTATTTACTTCTATAAAATCTTTCAAATAAGCAGTGATATCAAAATGAAATTGTTCCAACATTTCTTTTGCTGTATAATAGGAATTCTTTATTTGGGCATCATGATAACCATAATTCCGGTACTTATCATAGAATCTATCCATATGCATATTTTGTGTAAAGAGAACATCCGCAGGGACAAGCTCTCTCATATTGGCATTCATCGAATTTTTCATCGTCAAGCAAGCAGATAATAAGCAAATTGTTACAAATAACATTAAACAAATCACCGTCGTTGAAAAGACAGTTGTATTGATTTTGCTTGAAAATTGTCTTAGCGTAAAACTATTTAAGCCTCGATAGTAAACCTTTTTTAAACTCTGAAAGATTCTTAAAAGCAGTCCTGATAAAGACCAAAAAAGAAAGAAAGTTGCAATGATTCCCATACTAATGGGCTTTAGGATGTCAGTCACCTCTTGTAAACTTAAAAATTCAACGGTGACGATGTGATAGGCTTTTCCAAGTACAAGCGAAGAAAGAAGAAAAATAACGATACAAAGATACGGATTTTTCAATTTCACTGTTTCACTTGTTTTAGCTCTATTGAGTAAATCAATCAACTTACATTGACTGACACTGATTGTATTAAATATCATCACCAAAAGATACATGATACTAAAATAAAAGATTGTTTTGAGGCAAGCAGTAGTGGAAAAGACAAAGGCAAATTTTTTCAAGTTAGCCTCAAACATGTTGGCAACCACTAAACTCATCACCTGCGAAATGAGTACTCCAACACCAAGTCCTACTATTAAAGATAGAATACCAATCAACAGTGTTTCCAAAAAAAGTATCAGAGAGATTTTTCTTTTACTCATCCCAAGTGTGAGATAAATGCCAAATTCTTTGTTTCGTCGTTTCATTAAAAAGCGAGTAGCATATATAATCAAGAAACCTAATACAAAGGAAACAAAGACACTGACACTCGAAAGCATTGTCATCATCAAATGAATGATATCTTGCGTTGAGGAGGATACATCCATCATCACAGTCTGACTATCAAGGGCATTAAAAACATAAAAGATTGCTACACCAAGAATCAGGGTAAAAAAGTAGATGGCATAGTCTTTTATACTCTTCTTGATGTTTTTAACCGCTAACTTATAAAGCATCATTCAAATCGCCACCAAGTAACGTTACAACGTCAATAATCTTATCAAAAAACACTTTCCGAGAATCTGTTCCTTTTCGAATCTCTTTAAAGAGTTTACCATCTTTGATAAAGATAACTCTTCTAGCATAACTGGCTGTAAAAGCATCATGCGTAACCATTAAAATCGTCGCCCCAAGGGCATCTAAATAATGGAATTTCTCTAATAACATTTTCGCCGATTTAGAATCCAGTGCTCCCGTCGGTTCATCGGCAAGAATTAACTTCGGATTGGTCACAATTGCCCGGGCAGATGCGACTCGTTGCTTTTGTCCTCCTGACAGCTGATACGGATACTTATTTAAAATATCCTGAATATCCAGCTCTTTACTCACTTTCTTTATTTTTTCTTCGATTTCTTTCACGCTTGCATTTTGAATCGATAACGCCAGGGCAATATTTTCATAAGCTGTTAAAGTGTCTAGTAGATTAAAATCTTGAAAAATGAATCCTAATTCTTCTCTCCTAAAGCGATTCAGTTCATTGCCTCGTAATTTCGTAATATCACGACCACCAACTTCAATATGACCTGCTGTCACTCTATCAATCGTAGAGATACAATTTAAAAGAGTCGTTTTCCCGGAACCAGACGCACCCATGAAGCATAAAAACTCCCCTTTTTCGACTTCAAATGATAAATTGTCAATCGCTTTTGTTAACGAAGAACGACGACCATAGTATTTTTCAATTTTGTCCACTTTTAAAATTGTTTCCATAATTTCTCCTTTCTTCCGTAATCATAGTACAAAAACACTCATTTGTCGTTCGTTCAATCTTACAGAACATTACAATTTTGTCACTTTATTTTAAGACATCATAATAGTTGTTTTTGGCGAAAGTGATAGAAACTTTTGTATAAGCATGGTAAACAGAAGCTATCTCGATTTTGTGTCCTAACTTTTCGCACATCTTTTTCGCAATATATAATCCCATTCCTGTAGATTGATTAGTATTTCTTCCATTTTCTCCGGTAAAGGATTTATCAAAGACTTGTTTTAAGTCTGCTGCTTTGATTCCAATGCCGTTATCTTCAATGATTAAGGTTGTTGTTGCTTGGTCTTCTTTAACGGAAATTTGAAGATAAGAATGCGGAATATTTCTTTTATATTTAATACTATTGTTGACGATTTGCCCTAGAATAAATTCCAACCATTTAGAATCCGTGAATACTTGATAGTGCACATTTTCAACAAGATAGTCTATTTGATGTGCTAGTAAATCATCCATATTTTTAAGGCCAACATTTTTAATCACTTTGGCTAAATCGACTTCTTTGATGTAATAATCTTTTTCTGCGTTTTCTGAGCGAGCATAATAGAGGACTTGGTCCACATAGTCTTCCAATCTTTTTAACTGTAATCTTGTTTTTTTATCAAATTGTTCTTGATGATTGTTACTGATTAAAACCAACGTAGAAAGAGGAATTTTCACTTCGTGAATCCACATTTCAATATACTCTTTAAAGTCCTGTAAATGTTCTTCGATTTGTCTGACATTTTCATTCATGGACTTATTGATTTCGTAAAATGCTTGATAGAGCAATTCTCCCTCGTAAAACGCTGGCTTTGTCAAGGTTTCTAATACCAAATAGCTTTTATCAAGCGCAAAAGTATTGGCAAGTAAATCTGTATAGAAGCGCTTTTTTCGAAAATACGGTATCAATAAAATAAGGCAAAGGCAAACAAGATACAAAAATGATGATGCTAGGAGCACAGCTTGATCGACTTTAAACGCGAAAAAGATGAGCAACTGAATCACATAACAAATGCCAAACACCAAGAACTGATAGAAATTGTCTTGAAGATATTTCCCTAATTTCATAATAAAATGTACCCTAATCCCTTTCTTGTATCGATAACCTCTTCGTATCCGATTTCTTTTAATTTGTTTCTGAGCCGACTGATGTTCACAGTTAAAGCGTTTTCATTGACATATTCAGCATTGTCCCATAAAGCTGTCATCAATTCTTCTCTCGTGACAATTCTATTTTGATGACTGAGTAAATAGGAAAAAATAATCATTTCATTTTTGGTCAACTCGATTTCCCTTTCCCCTTTTTTAAGGATTCCTCGTTGGACATCAAACTTTAAGGCTCGATAAGTCAGTTCCGTTTCATTCAAACGATAATGCATCTTCACTCTTTTTAATACTGCCCCTATTCTTAAAAGCAAAATATGAGGATGATAAGGCTTTGTAATATAATCATCTGCCCCATAAGAAATGGATAATGCTTCATCGATTTCGGTATTGCTACTTGTGACCATCATAACAGGAATGTTGGACTCCTTTCTTAAATGCTGTAACAAAGCTTTCCCATTTAGATAAGGCAGATTGATATCTAATAAAATCAAATCAGGAGAGACTGCTGCAATTTCAGTGAGCGCATTTTTAAAATCTTTTAGAATAACGGCCTCATAATGATGATTTTCTAAAAGTTTCGCAAGTTCATTACAAGTGAATGTATCATCATCAATTATCATGATTTTACTCAAATTTAACACCACATTTCTTTCCCTGATTATATCATGAATCAAAGTCCTTTGAACCTTACAGTTTTGTAACATAAAAAAGGCACACTGTAAAACGTTGCCCTTTTTTCAATTTTTCTTTCGTTGCTTTCTTTTTTCAAACTTTCATTATTCTTTCAGTCATGGTGACTTTGTATCTTTGCTTTTTTTGAAGACTTTTTTCTTTCTTTTCTCCTAGTTTGCTTTGCTTTCTTGTTTTTTGTTTCTTCATGAAAATGTTGGTTGTTGTGGTTGTCGGCTCAAACTAGCAAGGAAGTTTTTTTAATTTTGCATACAGATTTGTTGCCCTTTGATGAGTTCATAACTGATAAGGTCCTTGGCATCTAAGTCTTCTTTGTAAAGGTCCACTGCGGTAATTTGACTATTTTCATAAGTTGTATAGTAGTAAATTCCCTTTTCTAGATTGCAACATGAACTATAAATTGTAATCTCATATTTCCCCTCACCCATGTGGACACAACCTCTTTGTTGATAGACAGAGCCTAAAATATGGAAAAATTGACTGATACTAGCCGATTCGGTATCGTCAGATTTGGCATTCATTTTTGTAAATGTAGCTTTGACAAATCTAGATACAGAAGACAAATCTCCTGGTAAGCCAAGGGCACCCATTCCCCGACTATAAGGCTCCAATTGCAAATCTTTAGAAAAGGTATTGCTTGGTTGTTCCACAGATAAATGCATGTAATTATTTAAGTTGAATAGATGCATATCAAAAGTAGGATTATTGGTTAACACGCCAACTGGATTCTCGTATATCTTGAGGCCCTCTTTGACGCTTTCAACTGTGATAGCGCTATTTTTATCGGCAATTATCCAGTGCAGTGGAGATACTGGCAGTTCCTCACTAAAATTGATTTTTGCTAAGTTGACATTTGCTAAAAGTTTTTTAGCTTCTTCGACGGTGGCACACTGTGATAAAATGTAAGGAATAAATTCAAATGGCGCAATATTTTGTTTTGTTGCATCCAGTTCTTTATAGTCGGCGTTGCCTGGAAAATTAAGGCCTGCCATGCCTAATCCCTTTTCGTTGATGGCATCATAATAAAGGGGATATTGGTTCGCAACATAGGCCATTCCTATCATGGCATAGTGTGTGTCAATCTCATCCACTTGCCGAAATGGAAAGGGATAATTTCGTGGCGTAATGGTCACTGTTTCTTGATAGGAATACTCCAAGTCCAAGTTTCTTCCAAAATAATGATTTTTTGTGTGATATGTAATGGCTGTACACATAGTATTTCTCCTTTGATTTTCTTTTTTATTTATTGTAACATTTTTTCGAAAAGAATGGTATAGAATTTATCAAGAGGATAGTACCTCACCTATGTTATAATGGAAAAGGGTGAAAAGATGAAAAAAGATAGAAAAATAGACACAGGTATTTCCTTTGCCCATCGAGGCTTATTTGATAACAAGAAAATTCC
>CANQOD010000086.1 GCA_947625395.1 uncultured Bacilli bacterium | reverse complement strand
CAGGAATTAGGTGTAGATCATATATATGATTATAGTTATTAAATAAAAGTTGTCGTACTCCTTCCTTTAGGGCACCATTGACATTTCTGTTCGAACTTTTTCGGACTTCTATATAGAGAACTTGTCAAAAAGTCGTTTTTATGTTATTATGAATATGTCAAGGAAACTTGCATAAAATAAAAAAGGGAACATTCAGTTTTTGCAAGTTGAATGCCTACCCAATTAATATTGTTTAGACATTTAATTCATGTAAGAATTAAGTGTCATTTTTTTATTACTACTATCATAACGATAAGAAGAAATAAAATGATAGCAATGAGCTTGAGAACTTTTAAAATAAAAGTCTTAGTTTTCATCTTTATCAAGTCTCCTCTCTTTTGTGAGATTCGGTAGACACTCAACAACTGATATTCCCTATAAAAAGTATACTATTTATTACAATCAAAAAACAAATGTTCGAGTGGCATTTTATTAAAAAGTTGTTAAACTTCTTCCCTTAAGGCATCATAGAAGTTGAACTTTTTTGTAAATACAATTGAGTAGAAGCTTTATTTATGATATCTTAATAAAAAGAGAGGATGAAGTATGCAGGAATATTTTGATAAAGCAATAGAACTTGCTAAATTAGGAGTTGAAAATTTAGAAGGTGGCCCATTTGGAGCTGTTATTGTTAAAAATAATAAAATAATTGGCTATGGAAATAACAAAGTTTTAAAAGAAAAAGACCCAACAGCACATGCTGAAATCATTGCTATTCGTGATGCATGCAAAAGATTACATACTCATGATTTAACGGATTGTGTTATTTATACCACTAGTGAACCTTGTCCTA
Organism: uncultured Bacilli bacterium; assembly: GCA_947625395.1. Lineage (GTDB taxonomy): Bacteria > Bacillota_I > Bacilli_A > RF39 > UBA660 > CANQVB01. The sequence continues at coordinate 4,567 of CANQOD010000086.1, read as the reverse complement.
TGTGCTTATCAGCAATTATTTGGTCTAATATGAAAGAAATTTATTTTGCAACGAATAGAAAAGAAGTCGCAGAAGTTGGATTTCGAGATGATATGATATATCATTATTTAGAAAATAAAGAGAAAGATATTGTAGAAATTCATCAAATTGAAAATAAAAAATGTCAAGAACTACTTGAAAGTTATCATCATGAACTTTATTAAAAACTTTCTAGATTTTGTAATCGAACTAAATAGAAAAAATCGAGTAAAATAGAAATGACATCTAATAAAAGTACGTTTTTATGCTATGATGTATCTGCCAAGTAAACTTGCATACAATAAAAAAGGATACATTTGATTGTGTGAATCAGATGTTATCCATTATGGGTTTCATCTGAAATCAACGTTTGTTGAAATCAGATGTTTTTATTATCTAAATAGTAAGGTGATTACGACAAAGAATACTAGTAGGATTATAATAAATAGAAAGAGAAAACACCTGATATATTTCAAATGTATCCACCAATAAAATATCAAACAACGTTCTTTATACAATGCTTTTATATGAAATTTTAACAATCTAAAAACATACTTGCATAATAGTCATAAACTTATCAAAAAAGAGAAACAATTTTTTCTAAATGTTTCCCTTTTTTTGAATCCCCTTTTTATTTTTGAAGCATATTTAGAAGATTGATTTTAAACATATCTTTTTCAGGATTTGACTTAGAAATCATGACACCCTTATAAGTGGATAACTCAGCACGATGTCCTTCATCTAAAATTCCCTCTGGTGTAATGTTCGTAAGTAAAATAACCTTTTTATCAAGATAAACCGTATAATGAAGACGAATTTCTCCATGCACCTTAGCAAATAAAGCATCTGTTGGAAGCTTTAATTCATAAGATTCTGTATGATTCTTTTGATCTTCCCCTACTTTTTCTCCTAAAAAAGTTCCTTTACGAATTTCTGGATAATATTCAAATGTTAACTTCTTATAAGCTAACATATTATATTTTCGAACAGATCTTTCTTTCTTACGAAAATCATTTTCATCTAAATACTCAAAGATATAACTTTTTTCCATATGGATAACCCCCTCAATTTTTGTAAACCCCTATATCTTTTGAAGCTGGCTATATTATAACACAAGTCGCATTATTTGTCAAAGATTTGTTGCAATTTTTGCTCTAAAATAGAGTAAAGATATGTCTTTGTCGGTAAACCAGTCCTCTTTTCAATGACTTTTTGATAGCCGAATAATTGCTTTTTATAAGCTTCATCAACAATATTTTTGAGTTTATAGTCTAAAATAATGGCTTCTTGTTCTTTCACAAACAAAACATCAATGATTCCATGATACATCGTATGCTCTATTTCTTCTAAAAATTCATATTCTCGGTAAATTTTAGCATGCCGATTTTCTTTGATAAAATCACTCTCTAAAAATGCTTTAATACTTTGCTTTAAATCAGTAGGAATAGGCAATGTTTCATACTGAGGATTTTCAAAATCAATTCGCTCTAAAATTTCATGTATCTGTAAGCCTAAAGCAATATTTTCTTGTTCTTCTTTGGAAAGCGTCGTTAAAACAGTTTTGGAAAAATGTGCTTTCGAAATCGCTTCTATAGGCTTCTCCTCAACAAAAGAATAAGGCTCCTCTTCTTCCCTTTCAATCGTTTTTAGCCTCTGTGGCTTTAAATATTCTTTAGAAAGATGTGGAATTTCTTGAATCTCTTTTTCTCGAGCTTCCCATTCCGGATAAAGAAGAGAAAACATTTGAGCAAAAGACATAGCTTCTTTGCGGTCTTGATTTTGAAGTTCTTTTCTTCTTTTTTTACTTTCCTCTACTTTTGGACAGACAATAATCATTTTTTCTCTTGCTCTTGTAAGAGCAACATAGAAAAGTCTTATCTTTTCACTAATTTCCTCTTCTTCTATTTTTTCTTTCAATAACACTTCACGAATTGTTTTCACTTCTTCCTCTTGTGTCACAGAGGGTAAAAGAATTCCATAGTCTAGATGAAATTTAATTTTTTCTTTTAATTCTTGAAGATTATAAAGATGATTAAAGTCAGCAAAATAACAAATAGGGAATTCCAATCCCTTGGATTTATGAATACTCATCAAAGAAACAGCATTTTCCCCTTCTTCTTCGTAAGAAAGCCCAATCTCTAAGCCATTTTCGAAAATACCTTCCAATAATTTCAAAAAATCATCATTTGTTTTTCCAATTTTTTCCAAGGAAGTTGCCAAATGGCTTAAATATTCCATTCGTTTACGATAAGAAGCAATCTTTCCTTTACGAATTAATTTTTCTTCATAGTGAGTGATTTCTAACAATTGCGATAATAAAATACTTGGTGGCATTGTATCATAAAGAGCAACTAAACTTTTAAAATCCTGAAACAATGGACTCTCAAAAAAAGTATTCAAAAGGAACGACTGGTAGATTTCAGTATCGCTCATTTCATAAAGAAAACTTCTAGCAAGAGCCACATAAGCATGCCGAAAAGAGACCGAAAAAGTTTGATTTTTCATATTTTCAAGAAGCACATACATATTTTTTAAAAGTCCTAAGTCCATCTCACTTGTTATTTTTTCCTCTTTGAATACTCGCAAAGGAATGCCAAGATATTCAAAGATTTTTTTATAAGTGTCAAAATATTTACTACGGTCTAAAAGGATTGCAAAATCAGAATAAGTAACAGGTCTTAAGCTATGTTCATCTTTATCAAAAACAAGATATTTTTCCTTTATTTTTTGCTGAATATCATTCGCAATAATGAAAATTTCTTTTTCAAAATCTTGATAGGAATCATTTTCTTCCATTTGATAAGTATCAACCTCTAAAAAGTAATCGGTATCTTGCTTTTGTTCCAAATAAAGCGTGTTTCCAAAAATCATTTCATGTCCATCTTGATAAGTGACTCCTCCAAAAATTTCATTCATTAATTTAGAAAACAGTAAGTTAATGTCTTCTAAAACTTCCTGACGAGAACGAAAATTTTTCGACAAATCAATGGCAACACCGCCCTCTTCTTTTTTATATCGCTGATATTTCTCTTTAAAAATAAGAGGATTGGCGTTCCGAAAACGATAAATAGATTGTTTAATATCCCCAACCATATAAACATTTTCTTTCGCAATATAAGAAAGAAAAGCTTCCTGTAAATCATTCGTATCTTGGTATTCGTCCACCATAATCTCATCAAAAGAAGCTTTTAGTTCCTCTTGAATAGAAGGAAATTGGGAAACAGCTTGAATGGCATAACGGGCAATATCCATAAAATTAAATAAGTTTTCTGCTTGCTTGTATTGTGTAAATCGCTCATCAAGTTCTCTCGTAAGTCTTAATAAGGTCAAGGTATTTTGCCGAGTACTCAACAATTCATTTTTCATCTCTTCTTGATCTTCATACGTACATAAATCCCTGATTTGTTTGATGACTTTACTCAGTTTTTGCTTCAATTCTTTTATCTCATCCTCACTATTTTTAGGAAGATTGGGAAGACGAAAATCCAAATGCGTTTTCATTTCCTGATAAGTTTCTGCTTGTAAAAATGGCGCAAGAACGATAGAAAGCTTTTCTTGAAAAGTGCCTTCTGTATTTGCAAGAAGCTCTTGAAACATTTCTTTTCCTTGGACTTGTTTCTTTTTAAGATAAGTTAAATAGGCTTCTTCTAAAGCATCCAAATAAGCATCATTATAATAATGTTCTTCATAAGTATCATAAATTTCTTCTTTATGAAGTAACAAATCAAAAGAATTTAAAAGTCCTAGAATATACTTTTTTAGCATTTGGTCATCTTTTAAAGCAAAGGAGGACAATAACGCTAAAAAGTCATCTTGTTCTTTGGTATATTCTTCCTCTAAAATTTGATCTAATATTCGATCTTTCTCAAGGGCTAAAATCGCTTCTTCTGTAATCGCCACGTCTTTCGATAGTCCTAACTCCACGTGATACTTCTTCACCACTGAAAGTGCAAAGGAATCAAAAGTTGTAATATAACTGTTATCCAATAATGCAAGGGCTTCTTGTAGTTTTTCTTCTCGTAATTTCTTACGAATTCGCTCTTTCATTTCTCCTGCGGCAGCTTTTGTAAACGTCAAAATCAAAAGACGGTTGATGGGTGTTCCTGCTTTGACTTTTCGAAGTACTCGTTCTGTTAAAACAGCTGTTTTGCCACTCCCTGCCCCAGCACTTACTAAAATATTGCTTCCCTCTAAGTCAATTGCTCTTTGTTGTTCTTTGGTAAATTTCGTCATTCTCTCACCTCCTCTTTTTCAGAAATAACAATTTCATCTTTGTCATCATGGTAACAAATATCTGAAAAAGGACAATACTGACAACTGATATTCTTGTCTTTCAATCTTTTCGGCTGAATAGCAAATTGCCCCTTTAAAATTCCTTGCTTCATTTTTAAAACTTGTTGCCAAGTTTTTTCTTTGATGGTATCCACTTCTTCTTGAGATAAAATCTTACTCAGTTTTGAAAAGCCAGTAGTTGTCATCTTTAATCCCTTAACAACTTCACTGTTCTCGTAACTTTCATCAAATACGTGAATCGCCTCTTCATCATCTA
>CANQOD010000085.1 GCA_947625395.1 uncultured Bacilli bacterium | reverse complement strand
TTTCTTCACCATTTATAGAATAACCTTAAATGAATGAAGTATGCTTGACAAATCTTTTTGAATGGATTCTTTCTTTTACGGTGTTTTAAAAAAACATGCTTGAAAGTTGTTTAAGGATTCTTCTTTTCTTATGATTTGTTTTTCACATGCAATTGTATAAATTTGATAAATTTCTTGCATTTTAAAAATTGATAGTATACAATACTTTTATAAAGTACTTTATACTTTATGAGGGAGGATGACATATGAAAATTACATCTGTCAACGTAAGAAAGGTTGAAAAAGAAGGAAGCCGCATGAAAGGTATTGCATCTGTATTATTAGATGATAGTTTCGCAGTACATGACATTCGTATTATTGAAGGAGATAATGGATTGTTTATTGCGATGCCTTCAAGAAAAACACAAACAGGAGGATATAGAGATATTGCACATCCTATCAATCCTGAAGTAAGGGCTATGTTTGAAGATGCAATTATTGAAGCATATAAAAATGCCAAAGATGAAACAGAAGAAACTACGGAAGAGTAGTTCTTTTTTTGATTGGTCTTTCATAAGTTGTCTTAGGAGGCACTTATGGATAAACAAGAAACAATTCATACCTATAATCATGGTATCACACTGACAGAAAGAAAGAATCTTATCATTACTGGTGTTAAGAAAATAGAAAATTTTGATAGTGAAGAGTTTTTACTCGATACAATTATGGGGTTTCTTGTTGTGAAAGGAAATGCCCTTGAACTGATTAAATTAGATACTCTACAGGGAACCGTTGCGATTAAGGGCCAAGTGAATGGTTTTACTTATATCGAAGAAGAAAAGCAAAAAGGAAAAGAAGAAAGTTTATTCACTAGACTCTTTAAATGAGCTTAGACTTACAGATACAAAGTTTATTTTTTTCCTTTTTGTTTGGCATCTTTTTCTCCTTTTTATTTAACTTGAACTATCGTATTTTGTTTACAAGCAGAAAATTAATTCAAATAACAAGCAACATTTTATTTGGTCTGTTCATGGCGCTTTCTTGCTTTTTTTTATTCAAATGGTTGAATGAGGGTATCTTACATCCTTATTATTTCTTTCCCTTTAGTATAGGATTCTTTCTAGTTTTTCCAAAATTTCGCAAAATCAGGAAGTGGATAAAGCCATTTTCGAAAGGTGACAAATGATGTAAATTGTCATTCTTTTGTGTTAGAAAAATTCCCATTTTCCTTTTTGTTTTGATATAATCTATCTTAGAATGGAAGGTGTAAGAATGGCGAAAAGTAAAAAAAGACGTAAACGTATTATGCGCTATCTTGTTTTAGGCATGACTTCCATTATCATTATTGTTTTGACGACGTTTACTTTAGGAAAATATTGGGTAGAAATATATAGTAAATATCAAGAGAAGAAACAGTTAGACAAAGAACTTTTGTCTTTAAAAGAAGAAGAGGAAACATTGAAAGTAGATGTTGATAAATTACAGGACCCGGATTATATAGCAAGATATGCTAGAGAAAAGTATTTTTATTCAAAAGATGGAGAGTATGTTTTAAGAATTCCTTAAAATCTCTTTTTTTTCGTGCTTTTTTGCCCTATAAACATGTTATCTTTGCTGCGGTGATAAGATGTTTTTATGTGTCCTTTTTACTTTTTTTTTCTATCAGATATGGAAAATTTTGTTCGTACGACTGAAAAAAATATGGCTTCTTTTGAGTAGTGATTTCATCAGTTGTTTGCTTTTTTTTGGAAGAGGACTTCATGAAAAGAATCTTCTTACCTTTACTCTTTTCTTTCTAAGCACTTTTTGTTTACTGTCTGTTTGTCTTTTTCTTGGCCAAAGAAAGAAACGAAATATTGTAGCGTTGATGAAAAGCATCGAAAGAAAATGAAAAGAAAAAGGAAATGGATAGGAAGTATCTTTTCTTTTCTTCATTTTCCTTTCAGAAAAAATAGCTTTTTCCCTTGATTTGCGATAGAATAAAGTAGGTGGTAATGAAATGAATAGAAGTTTATTAGATGCATATACTTTTACGCCGTCCACAGTTGTTGTTTTAGGTTGCTCTTATGGACCTGATTCGATGGCACTTTTTCATTTGTTGTTGGAGAAAAGAAAAGAAGTGCCATTTCAACTTGTCGTTGCCCATGTTAATCACAATAAACGAAGAGCAAGTGAAAAAGAAAAAGAGCAATTGGAAGCCATTTGTAAGCAAGTAGAAGTCCCTTTTGAATATATGAAAATCGAAAATTATGGAGAAGATAATTTTCATAATGAAGCAAGGCAAATTCGCTATCATTTCTTTGAAAAAGTCTGTGAAAAATATGATGCTACCTATTTAATGACAGCACATCATGCTGATGATTTGATGGAAACAATTTTGATGCGAATTGTAAGAGGTGCTACACTGGCAGGGTATGCTGGATTTTCGAAAAAATTCGATTACAAAGGCTATCAACTTGTAAGGCCTCTTTATGAAGTTACAAAAGAGGATATTTTGACGTATTGTAAGAAAAATCATGTTCCTTATGCGATTGATAAATCGAATTTTCAAAGTGTTTATACAAGAAATCGCTATCGGAAAACCGTCTTGCCCTTTCTTAAAAAAGAAGACCGAAATGTGCATCTTCGCTTTCTTCAGTTTCACGATAAATTAATGGAAGCAAATGCCTTTATTGAAAAAGAACGAGATAAAGCTTATCATCATCTAATTCAGGGAGAAAATCTTACTTTTTCTATTTCCCAGTTTCAAACCATTGAGCCTTTTCTTCAAAAAGAAATTTTAGCGAAAATGCTTTCAAACTTTTATCAAGATGATTTGGTGCTGATTACTGAAAAACATCTTTACTTGTTGCTGGACCTTATGAAACGGAAAGCAAGTTCTTTATCTTTACAGCTTCCCAATGAAGTAGAAGCCGTGAAAAGCTATGATACTTTTTGTCTTAGAAAAGTGGTGAAATCGATTAATAGTTATGAAATTGAAATTTCTTCTTATGTGCAATTGCCGAATGGTCATATTTTAGAACAACTTGAAACTTGCGATGAAACCAGTAATAATGTGACTCGCATCTCTTCCAAAGAAGTCAAATTACCTTTGGTTGTTAGAACCCGAAAAATAGGTGATAAGATGGCTTTAAAAGGACAAAATGGTCATCGAAAAGTCAAAGATATTTTAATTGATAAAAAGATTCCCATTGCTGAAAGAGAACTGTGGCCCATTGTTGTTGATGCGACTGGAGAGATTGTTTTTCTGCCAGGGTTAAAAAAATCGAAATTTGATAAGAAAAAATCAGAAAGTTATGATATAATATTGAGATATCAGTGAGAAGGAGGAACAAAAAAAATGAATGCCAATAAAAAAACAGTCAAACGTGGCTTATTACCTTATTTATTTCTTGCGATTATCATGTTAGGAGTATTTTACTTTTTTAACGTGCTCAATCAAAAAGAAAATGTGTTAAATTATAATGAATTTATTGACGTGGTCAATGATGGAAAAGTGGAAGAATTAACATTGATTCCTAGAGATAGAGCGAAAGTTTATCAAGTGCAAGGAAAACTTGAGGGCTATAAGGAGAATGAGTATTTTGTGGCTCGTATTCCTATGAGTGAAGAAGTGATTAAACGACTCGTGGATGCGAGTGAAACACAAGATTTTACGTTCGTTACAGAAGAAGACCCTGAATCCAGTTCTCTTTTGTTAATTCTTGCGAATGTCCTACCCATTGTCTTAGTTGTAGGAGCCGCTTTCTTTCTTGTTAGTAAGCAAGTTGCGGGCAATAAGAGTTCTATGGATTTTGGCAAGAGTAAAGCCCGTCTTTCTTCCGATAAAAATAAAGTAACTTTTAAAGATGTTGCGGGACTAAAAGAGGAAAAAGAGGAAGTTAGTGAGTTAATTGATTTCTTAAAGAATCCGAAGAAATTTCAAAAATTGGGTGCGCGTATCCCGAAAGGTGTTTTACTTTATGGGCCTCCAGGAACAGGTAAAACGTTGTTAGCAAGAGCCGTTGCTGGAGAAGCGAATGTACCATTCTATTATATTAGTGGTAGTGATTTTGTAGAGTTATTTGTCGGTGTTGGAGCTAGTCGTGTACGGGATATGTTCCAACAAGCAAAAAGAACAGCCCCATGTCTTATCTTTATTGATGAAATTGATGCAGTCGGTCGTCAAAGAGGCACTGGCCTTGGCGGTGGTCATGATGAGCGCGAGCAAACATTGAACCAATTGCTGACAGAAATGGATGGCTTTGGTACCAATGAGGGCATTATCATTATTGCGGCAACGAACCGTCCAGATGTTTTAGACCCAGCTCTTTTAAGACCAGGAAGATTTGACCGTCAAGTTACGGTGAGTTTGCCTGATGTAAAAGGCCGAGAAGAAATTTTACGTGTACACGCACGGAATAAAGTGTTAAAAGAAAATGTGACTTTAGAAAATATTGCCAAACGAACACCAGGTTATAGTGGTGCTGATTTGGAAAACTTACTCAATGAGGCTGCACTTCTTGCTGTTCGTCGAAACAAAGATGCGATTGGCATGAGCGAAATTGATGAAGCGAGTGACCGTGTTTTGATGGGACCTGCTAAAACGAGCAAGAAATATAGTGAAAATGACCGAAAGCTAGTTGCTTATCATGAATCAGGACATGCTGTTTTAGGACTTAAATTAAGTAATGCTAGTACTGTTCATAAAGTTACTATTATTCCTCGTGGTGCTGCTGGTGGTTATAATATGATGCTTCCGAGTGAAGAAAAGATTTGTTCAACGAAAACAGATTTACTAGAACAAATCACAGGACTCTTGGCTGGACGTGTTGCTGAAGAAGTTGTTTTTGGAGAAGTGACTACCGGTGCTGAGAATGATTTTTCTAAAGCAACGAAGATTGCTCGTAGTATGGTTACTGAATATGGTATGAGTGATTTAGGACCGATGCAATTAGAACAACAAGAGGGAAGCGTTTTCTTAGGACGTGACTATAATAAGACAAGAAACTTCTCTAATGAAGTGGCCCATGAAATCGATATTGAGATGCGCAAAATTATTGAAGCTTGTTATGAAAAAGCACGAGAAATTATTAAGGAAAATCGAAAATTATTAGATTTAATCGCAACAACTTTATTAGAATATGAAACATTAACTAAGGAGCAAATTGATTATTTAGTTGAACATGGAAAAATGCCTGATGAGAGCGAAGAAACAACGCTTGAAGAAATGAGCATTACCAAATTGAAAGAAATTGCCAAAGAAAAAGGAATCAAAGGCTATTCAAAAATGAATAAAGCGGAATTGTTAAAAGAATTAGACCAGTAATAGTGACGAGCAAAAATTCATCTTGTATTAAAGACGATATGCGTAAATAGAATAAATCGGGGGGGGTAGTTTTAAAAGATATAATGACATCAGAATGAGGGTGTCATGAATGAAAGAGAAAAGAAGATTTGAA
>CANQOD010000084.1 GCA_947625395.1 uncultured Bacilli bacterium | reverse complement strand
CACTTACTGTGTTCTTTTTAGTTTATGAAATTTGTTTTGTGAGGATATCAAAGCTGATAATAATAGGCTGGTGATGCCTTTTTATGTTATACTTTTGTTAAGAGGTGAAAATCGTGATGCAAGTAGCAGAAAAAGACGGAGTAACAATGTTGGTGTTTCATCCAGGAGATAGAGCAATTATTACATCTTCAACTCAAAAAGAAAATTACACATCTGTATATCATGATGGCAAACATCTTGTGTTTGATAATACCATTCATATGATGACCATAGAATATGCTGATGAAAAAGAGTTTAGAGAACTAGAACGTGGTTTAAAAAAGTATAATATGAAAGCCTATAAAGAATTGGCGTTCACACATCTACCAAATTTACAGACTGGCAAGCTAAAGGATGCTGTGCGCAATGGAGATGTATATGAAATAGACCTTCCAACAGACAAGTTTTTTGAAAAAATAAATGGTAAATGCAAATTTGTATTTAAGATTGAAGGAGATACCATCACACTATTCAGCATTGAACCAAAAGAATATCTTTTATCGAAGCTAAGTGACTCAAGAAAATCCATTGATGATGATAAGTTTAAAATAACCCTATTAAATAGGATTGACCAGGACCACTAAGGTTCTTTTTATATGTCTTTCTTTAAACTACAAAAAGGTTGTATTCTAAAAGATAAACGATGATAATCACATTAAAAAATTCGGAAAAGATTTAAAAATTTGCATTTGTTTTGAAAGAAAAGGAGCACAAAAATTCTAAGATATAAGTAGGAGGTGATTCAAATTGACCTTTACTTATCGTCATCGCAAGCAAATATTCCTCGCTGTTTTGGTAACAATCATTCTTGGCTTGGGCAGTTTTTTCGTCTATCGTACATCGTTCGTTCAGCAAAAAGAAGAAAAGCCAATTTTATTAAAGAAAAAAGAATCTCAAAAGGAAACAGAAGTTGCAGTGCAAGAAGAAGTTCGTTTTGTACAGGTCGATATTAAAGGCGCTGTGAATCAACCTGGTATTTATCGCATGGAAGAGGGAAACCGTGTGATTGATGTCATTCATCAAGCAGGAGAGTTGCGTCAAGATGCAGATACAACGGTCATTAATCTCAGTAAGAAAGTTTTTGATGAGATGGTGATTATCATCTATACACAAGAAGAAGTACAAAATTTTAAAGCGACAAAAGAGGAAGAAGCACAAGTAATTGAACAATGTCAACAAGGACTTGGCGACCTACAGAATGATGCTTGTATTGGAGAAGAAACACCCAAAGAAGAGAAAACAAAAGTATCTTTGAACCAAGCGACTAAAGAAGAGCTGATGACACTTTCAGGGATTGGTGATGCGAAAGCTGATGCTATCCTTGCTTATCGAAATGCTCATGGTGGCTTTCAAACGATTGAAGAGTTAAAGGAAGTAGAGGGCATTGGTGAAGCACTTTTCGCTTCTATTGCGGAAAATATTACTCTCTAATTTTTTCTATGGGTCCTTGCTCATCATTGCTTTTTTCTACGTTCTTTTCTCCTATTGCCGCAAGAATGTTATTCCAGTGATTCACGATGAAGATGTTTTCCAAGGAACTGTTGTTTCTAAACAGATACAAAAGGATTCTGTTTTCTTAGAAGTAAAGGGAAAAATTCCTTTTCAATTGGTCATTGCCTGTGACTCTCGTAAAAAAGAAAAGCGGTTACAACAAATTACGGTAGGGAGTCTTCTTCTTTTTCAAGGAAAAGTTCAAAGAATTCAAGATAAAACATCATCGTTTTTCTTATCATCTTATCAAACACGAATGGCACGGAAAAATCTCTATTATCGTGTTAGTGTTGCAGCGTTTCAAAAAGGAAAACAGACGAACTTTTGGGAGCGACTCAAAGAAAAAATTTACTTAAAAATAGAAAATCATTATCAAACAAGTGCTTATTTAAAGACTTTTCTATTAGGAAATCAAACAGAACTTTCTAAAGAGAGTAAGCGAAATTATCAAACGATTGGTATCTCTCATTTGTTTGCGCTTTCGGGTATGCATATTTCTTTTTTGGTCGGTGGACTGTATACTTTCTTCAAGAAAATATGGCATGCAGAAAAAAGAAGCTTCTATGGTTCTCTTGTGTTTTTATTTGGTTATTGTTCTCTTGTTCAAGCAAGTCCATCAATTCTTCGAGCTAGTTTATTTTTCTTTTGTTTCAAAGGAAATCAGGTGTATGACTTTCATGTTGCTCCTTACCAAATTCTTCTTTTTTTACTTGCTTTGTTTTTGCTTTGGAATCCTTTTTTATTAGAAAATGTGTCTTTTTTATATTCATTTTCTATTGCATCTTTTCTAATTTTATATCAGAAAAAATTAACTGGACAGAAAAAAATCATTGTTCTTTTTAAAACTTCTGTCTTTAGTTTTTTTCTCTCGCTTCCGATTACGCTTTATTTTCAATATCAGGTGAATCCATTCAGCATGATTTATAATCTATTTTATATTCCTTTTGTCAGTACCATTGTTTTTCCTTGTTCGTTTCTTGTTTTTTTCTTGCCATTTTTAGAGCCTATCTATCTTGTTTTCCTCAAATTCTTAGAACAAAGTAGTGCCTTTTGCGCACAAATAAGCCCACTACTCATCTTTCCTAAACTTCCTCTTCCTTATTATCTTTTCCTCTTTCTTTTATTTCTTCTGTGTTTAAGCAAAAAAAGAGCTATTTATCTCTATGGGCTTCTTCTAGGTATTCATTTTTTCTTGCCATTATTAAAAAGCGACCGTTTGACAATGCTCGATGTTGGACAAGGAGATTGTTTTCTGTTTGAATCCAAAGGAAAGGCACTTTTAGTGGATGTTGGTGGCATTGAGGGAAAGGAAATGGAAGAACAAGATGCATCTTTTTTAATACAAGAGCTAAAAGCAAGAGGAATTCATCAAGTTTCTGTGGTACTTTCGCATGGTGATATTGACCACGCTGGGAATTTAATGGATTTCATAAATCATTTTTCAGTGACTTCTATCCGAACAAATTTAGGGCATCTTTCAAAAGCAGAACAGCAAATAAAAGCCTTGGCCAAACAAAAGAAGATTCCATTTCAAAGAGTGCGGTCAGGCACCTCTTTTACCGTTGGTCATTTTCAATTTTTAGAAATAAATCAGTCATGGGAAAATGAAAATGATAGTAGTGCGGTCTACTTTGTTACGAATCGAGGGCAAACGATGCTTTTTCTAGGAGATGCTTCTCAAAAAGTAGAAGAAAAATTATTAGAGGAATATGATTTTCCTTCTTTGACTTTACTGAAAGTTGGACACCACGGAAGCCGAACAAGTACAAGTGATTTTCTTTTAACACAAGAGATTCAAATTGCGCTTATATCTGCAGGAAGCGGGAATCGGTATCAACATCCCCATCAGGAAACAATCAAAAAATTAAAACAAAAGAAAATCAAGACATACATTACAAGTCAAGTAGGTAGTGTTGAAATTACATTTCCCTCACTGAATGTGAAGACATCAATTTGATTTTCTTCAAAGACATGGTACAATAAAAATGAAAAGAGATGATTTGATGAAAACAGTAAAGGAATATATGCAAAAAGAAAATCAAATGGCATTAGAACGAAGTTATATGAATGCCTATCACGAGGGGACATTTAAGGATTATGTTGATTCGTTAGATATGGAAGAAGCCTTATTAATGAAATATACATCCCTTTTAGAAGAAGCTGCTAAGGAACATCAAAATTGTCATCATTGTAAGGGATTGAGTCAATGTCAAAATCAAATTCCTGGGCATGTCTATACACCCAAGAAAGAAAAAAATCGGATTTTGTTTTCCTATCAAATGTGCGCAAAAAAAGAAAAGGAAGAAGAAAAAAAAGCATATCAGAAAAAAATATCTTATTTCCAAATCCCAAAAGAAATCGCAAATGCCTCTTTCAAAGAGCTTTATAAGGATTCCAAAGCAAGGCTTCCTATTGTCCAATATTTTCGTAGTTTTATGGAAGATTATCTAGCAGGCAAAAAAGTGAAAGGACTCTATTTATGTGGTTCTTTTGGAAGCGGAAAAACGTATATGATTGCTGCACTTTTTAATGAGCTTGCAAAAAAAGATATTGCTTCCTGTATGGTGTACTATCCGGAACTCCTTAGGGATTTAAAATCATCATTTCATGATACTTATGAGGAAAAATATGAAACTGTAAAAAAGGCACCGCTTCTTTTGTTAGATGATTTAGGGGCAGAAAACAATACGACTTGGGCAAGAGATGAAGTATTGGGACCTATATTACAATACCGGATGGAAGAAGATTTGCCCACTTTTTTCACTTCCAATTTTTCTTTAGAAGAAGTGGAACAATTGTTGAGCAATACTGGAAATATGACAGAAAAAGTCAAAGCCAAGAGAATTATTGAACGTATTAAACAACTGAGTACGGTTATGCAATTGAATAGTAAAAATCGAAGAGATGAAAATTAAAAGATATGGTATACTAAAAATAAAGAAGAAAGGATAGGATAGAATGAAAAAACTAGAAAATAAAGTTGCGATTATTACAGGTGGAGCGATGGGAAATGGCCTTGGCATTGCGGAGGTTTTCTTAAAATATGGAGCTAAGATTGTTATTTTGGACTATAGTGATACGCTAGAAAGTACAGTGACTCGTTTACAAACGGAAGAAAATGAAGTGATTGGTTATCAAGTCGATATTCGTGAAAAAGAAAAAGTAACGGAAATTATTGATGAAGTTGCCAAGCATTTTGGCCATATTGATATTGTGATTAATAATGCTGGAATTTGCTATTTAGAAACATTTGAAAACATGAGTGATGAGGTTCGCGATAGACATTTTGACATTAATATTAAAGGAACATGGAACGTTACAAAAGCAGCACTACCATATATGAAAAATAGAAGTGCAGCTATTGTAAATTTGTCAAGTGTCACAGGACCTATGGTTGCTGATAGTGGAGAAGTTGCTTATGCTACTACAAAGGCTGCTCTTTTAGGATTTACAAAAAGCCTTGCTGCTGAACTTGTCAATGATGGGATTCGCGTGAATGCAGTGATGCCTGGTTATATTCATACTCCTATGGTTGATAATATGGCAAAACTTTCCAATCCGAGTCATCCTGAAAGTGTTGTAGAGGGAATTGCTCAGGCAATTCCAATGAAACGTCTTGGGACAATTGAAGAATTAGGCGAATTAGTAGCCTTTTTAGCAAGCGATGAAGCAAGTTATATTACTGCACAAGGCATTGTGATTGATGGAGGAAGTACATTACCGGAAACGATGACGATGGGCGTCTAGTTTCTTTTTTTGGTGGAAAAACGATATGCCGAAATAGAATAAATCGGGGGGGGTAGTTTTAAAGGATATAATGACATCAGAATGAGGGTGTCATGAGTGAACAAGTATAAAAGAGCGACGAATCAAAAAGAAGAAACGAAACATGTAAAGAGAATGCTCA
>CANQOD010000083.1 GCA_947625395.1 uncultured Bacilli bacterium | reverse complement strand
TACATAAACTAAGATACGAAAAGATATTATAAACTATTTTTAAGTAAGTAACAAATAAAGATAAACTTTATTTGAAAGAAAATTATAATAGGAAATAAAAATAATACAAGGTCAAGATGAACTCACTGGGTTCGACCTTGTATTATTTTTATATTCCCCCGTATTTTTCCAAAATTAAAATACCGTTTGGAGAAAAAGGGAAAGTTAAATAAAAAATTTAGTTTTTTTTTGAAAACAATATGCGTAAACAGAATAAATCGGGGGGGGGTAGTTTTAGAAGATATAATGACATCAGAATGAGGGTGTCATGAATGAAAGAAAAACGAAGATTTGAAAAAAGTTATCTGATTGTGCTTGGCATCATCAGTCTTTTTTTGGTTGTAGGATATTCAAGTTATGCCCTGTTCACAGTCAAAAAAGAAAATAAAGAAGCGATTCGGATTGTGACAGGAACACTAACGGGAACACTCACTTCAGAAGATAGTGCTTTTCAAGAAAACAAGATTACAGTAGATGCGAATACGAAGAAAGAGATTACAATCACACTTACGAATAACAATGATAGAACAGCTAAACTGAATTTCTACTACTTAGATAATATCAGTGAGAAAGTTCATATCAACTATTATAAAGATACACCAAATTTACCACCTACAAAGGATGGCATTGTTTTGGAACAAGGCGCCAGTGAAAGTTATCATTTAAGGATTTATAACTTAACGAGTTCCAATGTAGCGGTTGAATTTAGAAGTGATGGAGGTTTTTCTGATAGAGAACTTATGTTTTCAAATAATGGAAGACTTGTTGAGGGTATTGTAGTAGAAGTAGAAGCACCAGCATCGAATATGATACCTGTTGTGTATGATGGAAGTAAATGGGTCAAGACCAGTTATAATCAAGAAAATTGGTATGATTATGATAAACAAGAATGGGCAAATGCGGTAACAGTAACTCCTGGAACAAGAACAGGATATCAACAAGCAGGGAATGGAACCGAAGTCAAGATGGCAGATATTCTTCAAATGTGGGTATGGATACCAAGATACAGTTACACCATCAAGAGTGAGAATGGACAAGATTACTATGGGAAGAAAGAAGAGGGAAGAAGTGATAATCCAAGTCAAGTCTTACCAGGAGAGATTGATATCAAGTTTTTAGATGCTTCTGAGAAAGACGAATATGGCAGTGCTCAATACACAGGATCTCTTCCTGAAAACTGGTACACACCACCCGGCTTCACATTTGGAGGAAAGGAATTATCTGGGATATGGGTAGGTAAATTTGAGACAGGCTACAGTACGGGCAATGGAACAGGTGTAGGTGTATCCAGTATGGAAGCTGCATATGTAGATGCAGAGGAACCTAATAGAGCCATTATCAAGCCGAATGTGTATAGTTGGAGAGCAATTCGTGTGTCAACATTGGATTTAGTCTCACGTCGTATGATAGAATCTGGCAATGTCTTTGGCTTTGCTGGTGCGTATGATAGTCATGTTGTGAAGAAGACAGAGTATGCTTTGATATCTTATCTTACGCAAAGTAAATATGGAAAGTATGGAAATCCATTGTATACTGGAGCCAATAAAGAAGTTTATTTTAATAGTTATAGTAAATATATGACAGGTTGTTCGTCAGGCTTACCAAGTGGAGACAGTGCTGCAACTTGTGGAAACACTTATGATGTGATGATTGATCGCGGAGAAGGCAAAGGATATGCCGGAGCTGGTGCTAGTTCAACTGGAAATATCTATGGAATTTATGATCTCAATGGTGGATCCTGGGAATATACAATGGGAGTCCTTAATAAGATGTCTGGGAATACTGGCGCTTATAATTCAGGTTATACTGGTTTGTTGACAGATGGCAGTACTTATCAAGGAAAAGCTTGGCCCGCAGACAAATATTATGATAATTATACTAGTAATAATCCACTAATGGCATGTAATGGAAATCCATGTAAAGGTCATGCTTTAAATGAAGTGATACTTTGGTATGGAGATTATTCGAATTTGGGATATTTATCTAGTCCATGGTTAGTTTGTAGCGGTGCTCATTTTAGTAATACAATCGCTGGTGTTTTTTCATATAATTATTCACTTGGATATACGGACAGTAGTATTTCCTTCCGCCAAGTCCTAACACCTCTTCAGTAGCAGCCCCAACTAAAAAGATATCCACAGTTTTATGGGGATATCTTTTTTCCTTGATAGGTTTCTCTTTTTACCATTTCTTTATCAATATCATTTAAAACACAAAATTTTTTTAGTAACCACCGAGGCGCAATCAATTCTTTCGGGTCAGGATCTCCTGTAATTCGGTGAATCACAATTTCAGGCCTTAATTCTTCTAATTGCTGAATCACAATATCAATATATTCTTCTTTTGTTAAAACAGGAAAGTGCTCTTTTTCATAAAGATTCGCTAAAGGTGTGTCTTTTAAAATGTGCAGCATATGAATTTTAATTCCTTGAATATCTAACTGATTCAAGTATTTGACGGTTTCTATCATTTCTTCTTTACTTTCATAGGGAAGTCCATTAATGATATGAACGACAACTGAAATGTTTCTCTTTCTTAAACTTGCAACTGCCTTTTCAAACTCTTCCAAAGTAGAAAGTCGATGAATGAGTTTTGCAGTTTTCTCATGAATTGTTTGTAGTCCTAATTCAACAGTTAAAAAAGTCCTTTTATTTAAGTCATCTAAATAATCCAAACATTCTTCACTAATGGTATCAGGTCGCGTTGCAATCGCCAGTCCTACCACTTCTGGCACTGCTAATAAAGGTTCAAATTTTTCTTTCAAAACAGCCACAGGCGCATACGTATTACTTCTTGCTTGAAAATAGGCAATCAGCTTTGCTTTTTCCCATTTTTGTTTCATTTTTGCACTGATTTTTTCAAATTGGACAAGAAGCGGTTCTTCCTGTTTTCCTGCAAAATCTCCACTGCCACTTTTCGAACAATAGATACAACCACCGTATCCTTTTGTTCCATCTAAATTTGGACACGAAAATCCAGCATTTAAACTCACTTTTGCCACTTTACTGTGAAATTTTTGCTGATAAAAATAAGTCAGCGTATGATAACGTTTGTTATCATTACTTAAAGGAAAAGGATTATCCATTTTGAATCACCACATAGAAATAAATTGCTCTTAGTAAATCTTTCTGAAAGATGAGCGAAAGTGCTTGGATTTCTTTCCATCTTCCTTGTTTTAATTTCTGATACAGATAAAAAGTAATCCATCGAGTATTCAAAAGCTTTTTAAAGTTTTTTTCTTGGAACTCTTTCTTGAACTGTTTGCCAATTTCTTTGTCTTCCTCTACAAAAGCCTTTTTCAGTTCTTTTTTAAATTTTCGAAAGCGATAAATAGGGATAGGGTCAACCTTTAAAATCGTTCCTGCTTCTTCCGTTAACGTCCAAAATAATTCCTCAAATTGTGTTTCATTTTTGACTTTTTGTAAAGGACTTCCTTTTATGGAAATTTTTCTTTTCTCAAAAACTTGGCGAATCATCTCTTCCAAAGGGGCCCGATAAGTTTGAAATGCCTTTTTAAGTGTCCTTTTTCGAAAAGTAAACTGCTGTCCCTCGAATCGCTTGAAAGCTTTCATTGTATCATTATAACCCAATTGCATATTTCTCTTGGCTTCTTTTTCGTTAAAATTTAAGAAGAATGAAATCGATTGACTCGGTGTGATATATGTGATAGGAATGTCCTTTTTCATTTTCTTTTTAATACCTGGAGCTTTTAAATCAACAACAATGAGTTCATCCGCACCCATTTTAACTGCTAAATTCATGGGAAGATTATCAGAAAAACCACCATCAATATATTTCTCTCCATCAATCTCTTTCATTTGAAAAGCAGGATAACAAGTAGCACTTGCCATTAAATAATCACATAATTGTGCCTGTGGAATCTCTCTTTTCGTCAATTGTTTTGCTTTTTTAGTGGTTAAATCAAACGTCACTAGACCATAGTCAATTTTAGAATGATAAAACTGATAAAGATGAATCGAATGCTTGATAATCTCTTCAATTTTAGAAACGTCCATGCCTCCATTTTTTAAAAAGTTTTCTTGATAAAGCTTGAAAACCTCTAAGTTTGTATTCTTTTTCGGAATTTCTTGAAATAAATATTCTAAGTTAAGTGTTTTCCATAGTTTTTTAGCTAAGCGATAATCGTTTTGAACCATTAAAGCCCCATTCAAAGCGCCCACAGAAGTACCGGTTACTAAGTCATAAGAAATATGAAGTCTTCTTAAAGCTTTCCAAACCCCAATTTGATAACTTCCTTTCGCGCCACCACCTGATAAAACAAGTGCTCTCAATAGAATCACCTCTTTTGTTTTTTAGTATATCATATCTTTTTTTTCTATGACATTCTAAGATTTCTCTTTAAAAGTTTCAAATTCTTCCACTTCATGAATTTACTTCTTTTTAAGAGGCATGTTATAATAAGGATAATAGGGAAGTGATAAAGTGAAAAGAAAGTTAAAACTAAAACCTCCTGTGATAAGGATTCTTCAAATTTTGGGAATTGTCATCGTTCTTCTAGTAGCGTTCTTTCTATTGGTAGGAAACGAGAAAAATACCTTAAGAAAATTAGGATATAGTGAAAAAGCAATAGAGGAAATTTTGTTGAAATGGCAAGCAAATAAAGTCAAAGAAATTGGGAAAAATAAAACAGTGAATGCTGCTTTTGAAAGTGATGATTATCAACAAAAGAATTTAGAAATTTATCAAAAGATAACGTATCAGAACCAAAAAGATTTAATCAAAAATATCAATACACTGATTAAGAAAAAATATAAACCCAATGAAATTTCATTAATTTTAGCCCATGGAAACAATGAAGATGTGACCGCCTTTGCCAAAAGGGAAAAAGTAAAATATTTAGAACAGTTCTTTTCTGTCCCTTATGCAAAACTAAAAAATTATGACCGCTACGTCACTTATTATGACCAAGAAAGAGAAGATGCTGAAACCACTGTACTTAGAGTGAACATGGATTTTGATAAAGAAGATTATACAGATTATATAGAAATTGAACATCCAAGTGATACAGTGTTAGTCAATAAACATCGAATGTTGACGGAAGAATATGTCCCTAAAAATTTAAAAACAGTGAAAGAAGAGTATCTCAAAGTTCCTAGTGAAAAGATAGAACTAGAACAGAAAACACTTGCGGCTTTTATTGTGATGAAAGAAGCTGCTGAAAAGGACGGACGATATATTTTAGTCAATTCTGGGTATCGAAGCTATCAAGATCAAGTGGAAATTCAACAAGAATATTTGGAATATTATGGACAGAACTATGTCGATAATTATGTTTCAAAACCTGGATTTTCTGAACATCAGACAGGGCTTTCTATAGATGTTGCTAGTAAAGATACCGCTGTTTTTGTGGAAAGTGATGAATATGATTGGATGATGGAAAATGCTTATTTGTATGGATTTATTTTACGATATCCAAAGTCAAAAGAAGAAATCACAGGTTATAAATGTGAAGCTTGGCATTATCGCTATGTAGGAAAAGAAATTGCCAAGTATATTCATGAGAATAATATCACGTA
>CANQOD010000082.1 GCA_947625395.1 uncultured Bacilli bacterium | reverse complement strand
AGAAACATCATTTATAGGAAAGTTTTCTTTATTTCTTCACATCTAGAATAACCGGCAGAATAATCGGTCTTCTACCAGTAAGCTCTAAAATATATGGACATAAATCAGCGACAATTTGGTTTTTAATATCCGTATAACTACTACTATGGTCTGCTAGCTTTAACTTAATTGTTTTGGTCGCTTGTTGTTCAATCTTTTTGAGTAGTTCTTCATTTTCATTGACCATAATAAAGCCTCTCGTTGTAATATTTGGCTTAATTAATAGTTCGCGTTTTTGCATATGAATATTGGCAATGACAACTAAGATTCCATCACTTGCCATCACTTTACGATCTCGTAAAACAGTTCCACTGATTTCTCCAACTCGATTTCCATCAACATAGATGTCACTATTTGGATAGCTTTCGCCTTTTTCAATTTGATGATTTTTTAAAATTAAACTGTCACCATTTTTTAAGACAAATGTGTTTTCTTCTGGAATTCCACATTCAACCCCAAGATTCGCATGTCGTTTTAACATTCTGTAGTCTCCATGAAATGGCATGAGATATTTTGGATTAATTAACCGAATCATTAATTTCAATTCCTCTTGCTTGGCATGTCCAGAAGTATGTAAATCACTATATAACATATTGGTAAAGACTTGGACACCTTTCAAGTAAAGTTTGTTAATCGTTTTAGAAATACTTAAAGCATTTCCTGGGATAGCACTACTTGAAAAAATGACAATATCATCAGGTCTTAATTTAATTTGTTTGTGTGTTCCATCCGCAATTCTTGAAAGTGCAGCCAGTGGTTCCCCTTGACTACCCGTACATAGAATTGTCACTTCACCAGGCTTTAATGTATTGGCCACCTCTGCACTGACTAACAGCTCTTTGTGGTCGATATATCCACCTTTAATAGAAATATCAATATTATTTTGCATGCTTCTTCCAAACACACAAATTTTACGACCATGTTGATAACAAGATTCAAAAATATGTTTTAAACGGTAAATATTGGAAGCAAAGGTTGCGATAATAATGCGGTTATATTTATAACGATTGAAAATATCTGTGAGCGCATCATCGACACGACTTTCACTCACTGACATTCCCTCGTCAAGAGCATTGGTACTATCACTAATAAGCAAGTCAACCCCTTCATGTCCAATAATTGCCATTTTGTAAAGATCTGCCATAGGTCCTATAGGAGTTAAGTCGAATTTAAAGTCACCTGTTGTGACAATATTACCATTTGGTGTTTTCACTAAAATTCCATGAGAATCAGGAATGGAGTGTGTCGTTCTAAAAAACTCAACCTGCATATGTTTAAACTTAATAATGGTATCTTCATTATAAACTTTTAAATGGTCATAACGAATATTACGGTCTTCTAGTTTTAAAGCGATTAATTCTTTCGCTTGATTTGGCGCATAAATTTCAGGAATATTCACATTTTGAAGTAAAAATGGAATGGCTCCAATATGATCTTCATGACCATGAGTAATGAATAAAGCTTTAATTTTTTGTTCATTGAGTTTTAAAAAAGAATAATCTGGTAATACATAGTCGATTCCCAAAAGTTCACCTTCAGGGAAACTCACTCCGGCATCAATTACAATAATTTCATCATCATGCATTATACAATACATGTTTTTTCCGACTTCTCCTAAACCACCTAAAACAATAACCTTTGTTTCATTTGGTTTATTCATAATAAATAAAAATCTCCTTTCTTTCCAGTTACTTAAAGAACTAACCGATTTAGATTATACTATAAAAGAGAAGAATTGTCCAGTTCTTCTCTTCGTACGATTTACTTTTGAAGCCCTTTTTTCTTCCATTCTCTAAGACTATCCCAACCAATCATACCAAGAATGAGTAAGATGGGTTGGATACTATATGCATATCTTGGCATCACTTCAATCAATAAGTAAACACCAAAGTAGACGCCTATAAGAAGAATGAGGAACAAGCTTTCTTTCTTTTTTTGTTTCACGAAACAACCTAAGATAGCAAAAATGAGAAAGAAGTAAATAAAACATTGATTCAGATTTGTTAAAAATTGATAAAGCTCTGCCTTTCCACTTTGTTGAAAATAACCAATGGACCAAGAAAGGTCTGACTTTGTAAAGAGAATGACCTCTTTCTTTAAAAATAAGAGAGGAAGCTGCGTCATGTTTCCTAATGTACGATTGCGAATCAGTTCTAAAGCTTGTTTAGTATTTCCAAAGGTATAGAGTTTTTGGTCATTTTCACTGTAAGCACCATTGGTTGTGGCATTCAGGCCAACAATAAATTTCCAATAAGGGTCGTTGTTTCGAAGACCATTTGGATTGAGTCCTAGACTTTTAATGCCAAACGAAGCAAGAGAAGTAAGCACTAGAAAGCAAAGAATGACCGTACTTCCCATTAACAGCAGTTGCTTTTTGTTTTTCTTTGTTAGAGAAAAGAGAAGATAGACAAGAAAGGCAACGAAAAATACCATCCCTTCAGGACGAAGAATATGACTAATTCCTAAACAGGTTCCCACTAGGATTCCTTTTTTCCACCAGGACTCTTTTTCTTGTTTTAAGTGAAGAAGAAAATAAATGGCTAGTAAGAAAAAGAAAGTGGAATGATGTTGATTCGTAAGAACCGTGTTTAAAAGCAAAGGAAAAGGAAAAAGACTATAAAGCAAACTAAAGGCCATCGCTGTTTTTTCTTTCACAAAATCTTTGCCAATTAAGTAAATCAACAGAACAATTCCACTAGAGAACAAACCGTTCAAAACATATAAGAAGAAGGCACTTTTGAAGATTTTTAAAAAGAAACTCATATAAAGGGTATGTCCTAATTGGTAGCCAAACAATTGAAAATAATCGGAAGTCTTAATGACGTCAAAAGCCCCTCGATTGATAGCGCTTGCCGCTTCAAACATTGTTTTAAAATCGTGCTCCAGCGGGGTATTCACAAGAAGAATTACTACCATTCGAAGACAGAATGAAAAAAGAAAGATAAAAATGGCACTCTTTTTGCATTCGCCTTTTTTTAGAAACAGATAAAGCATGAAAAGAAGGAGAAGAAAAGGAAGAACTCCCATTTTTGTAAGGGGATAAAAGAGTGGAAACAAAAGCAAAATGCCAAGGAAGAATGGCAGAAACTTTTCTAATTTTTTCAAAAGAAATCACCTCTATTTTTATTATAACGAAAAAAGCAATAAAAAACATCTTAATTTTTTGCTGCTTTCTTTTCTTTTCTATCAGATTTTGATACAATAACCCTAGGTGATACAAATGGGATTTTTTACAAAATGGAAAGAAAAGTGGAGCAATCAGAAAGAACCCACCAAAGAAAAAACAGAAAATCTTCCTGTGTCTTCTAAAGAAAAAGATACCACTTCCCATCAACAAGAAGAAAAAGCCGCAAAAGTTTACGAAAAAGGTCTTACTCGTTCAAGAAAATCGTTTGTTTCAAAGTTACAAGATTTAACGAATCGCTATGCAAAAATAGAGGATGCTTATTTTGATGAGTTAGAAGAAATTTTAATTATGGCTGACATTGGTGTTGAAACAGTGATGCGTTTTATTGAACAATTGAAAAAACGGGTACGGGAAGAAAAAATAGAAACGCCACAAGAATTAAAAGAAGTTATCGTGGATGAATTGTTTGTGATTTATGTCAGTGGAGAAATCTTATCCAGTAAAATTGCTTATAATGACCAAGGACCAACCGTGATTTTATTTGTAGGAGTAAATGGGGTTGGAAAAACGACGACCATTGCGAAGCTAGCGAGTCGGATGAAAAAAGAGGGTAAGAAAGTTTTATTGGTTGCTGGAGATACTTTCCGAGCTGGCGCCTCTGCCCAATTGAAAGATTGGAGCGAAAAAGTCGGAGTGGACTTTTATGGCAAAGAAGAAGGAGTCGACCCTGCGAGTGTCGTTTTTGATGGAGTGACACTTGGTAAAGAAAAGAACTATGATGTCATTTTAATTGATACGGCTGGGCGCCTCCAAAACAAAGAGCATTTAATGCGGGAGTTAGAGAAAATCAATCGAGTGATTGCAGGCATTCTTGAACAGGAACCCAAAGAAACATTACTTGTACTCGATGCAACGACTGGACAAAATGGCATTCAACAGGCCAAAAGTTTTCAAGAAATCGTTCATCTGACAGGCATTGTTCTAACGAAATTAGATGGCACTGCCAAAGGAGGCATTGTTCTTGCTATCAAAGAAGAAGTTGGACTTCCTGTAAAGTATATTGGCCTAGGGGAACGAGAAGAAGATTTACAAGTCTTTGATATTGAAAAATATATTTATGAATTATTTAAAGATTTTATAGGAGATGAAGAAGATGTCTAAAAAGCAAACGTCACACAAACAAGAGAATTCTCAACCGAAGTTATCGTATCCAATGCTTTATTTACAAGCCATTCTAACCATTACCATGCTCGTTTTAGCAGTGGTCACTATTTTCAAGCAAGTGGTACTTCCTTGGTTTGAACTTTCGTTGGGTGTGACTCTTATCGTAATTGCCATCAATAATGCTCGTTTTTATAAGCGAAAAGGAGGAACGATTCTATATAGTATTATTGGAGCTATTTTAGTGCTTCTTTCGATTCTCAATTTCTTAGGAGTGGAATTTTAATGGAAGAAGTTCTTTACTATAGTGCACTTTATGATTGTTATCAAGTGCTTTTAACAGAAAAGCAAAAACACTATTTCGAAAATTACTATTTTTATAATCTTTCTTTTGGCGAGATTGCGGAAAATGAGGGAATTAGTCGGAATGCTGTTTGTAAGCAAGTAAAAGAAGTCTGTAAAAAGTTGGAAAATTATGAGAAGAAACTGCATTTATATTTCTTAAAACAAGAAATCACAAAACTATTAGAGACTGCTGATAATCAGACTGTGAAACAACAATTAAATAGGTTATTGGAAGAAATAGAAAAATAATTAAAATTGAAGTGGGAGATGGTTGTATGTTCGTAAAAAATCAATTTAAGTCTATTTGGAATGTGGAATTTGCACAGGAAGCACAAACAGAGCAAAAATCTGATTTTGCTGATTTTGTCGATGAAGATATTCAAAATTTAGATATTCAAAACAAAGGTTATTGCATTTCATTAAGGGATGTTTTCATTCCATGGAATGGCTCTCAAAAAACACCTTATCATTATGTCATTAGAAATGTTTTACCAGGTCAATATGATGCGTTTTTACATTTAGAAAACAGTCGTTTACAAGGCAATGAAATTGTTGGTGACTTGTCTTATTTCCAAAATGGAGAAGATAAAGTATACATTTGGTATCAGGAAGATACGTTTGATAAAGCTTATCAAAAAAAGCATCCGGAATTCTTTTTAGATGAGCAAGCACCACAAACATTGAAAGACAAATTTTATCAAAAAATTGCTGATTTTGATGAATATGGAAATGTCAAAGGCTATTATCGCCAAGTTCTTACTTTTGAAGAATATATGCAAAACTATGAATGGCTCAAAGGAAAATATTTGGATGGCTTTCAAATTTCTAAAGAGGAAAAAGGAAAGATTCGATTGGTTGAAGGCTTAGGCTTGGCTTTAGCCGAGCAAGTGGTCAAGCAACTCATTGCTTCTCCAATTCCATTAGAGATGA
>CANQOD010000081.1 GCA_947625395.1 uncultured Bacilli bacterium | reverse complement strand
CTATGTTTCATTGCATGTGCATCATACGTGCTTTGGTCGAATCCAAACACATTGCCTGCTAAGGTGATTTGTCGTGAAACTAAATCGAGAGTTGACACACGTATATTTCGCCAACTATACACATTTGGTTTGATAATCACACGATTTGGCTGCACATCATCAACTTGCGCTGCAGCGGTACTTGCAGCAGTCGCTCCCGTTCCATCTGCCGCACCATATCCGGTTTCAAATTTACCAACCCAAACGCCAGGTAATTCTTCAGTTCCAAACGTAAAGCCAGGTGGCGTATACCAGTTCTTTGCTTCACTTCCTGTATAAGTTGCTGTTCCAATATCTTTCATTGTTTTAGAAACAAACTGAACATCAATTCTTCCTGGAGTTGCTGCGGCAGTGCCATCAACGCCGTAAGTATCTTTTATCGTGTAACTATATCGAGGAATCCAAACAAACATCTGTAAGATATCTGCCATTTTGACTTCCGTTCCAATCGCAGCTTGTTTGTAGGTTGCTCGAGTTCCATTCGTTACTGTTACAGCATTCGCCCACTCTTGTTTGTCATAGTTATACCACTCCGTATTTAAGTTGGCTTTTTCCCATCGTTTTTGCGTACTATTGTAGACAACCGGAATCATATTATCCGCAAGCAATGGCTTATTAGCAACATCCACTTTACCTGGTTCTTGTTCAGCATAAACTCGAATTTTTCCAAAAAAGTATTTGCCAATCACTTCATTGGTTGCCTCAATATTTAACCAAATTTTTAAAGCATAACTAAACGTTGTTTTACCACGAAGTGTTCCTACTCCAACAAGGCGTCCCTCACCACCAGTAGCACCATTTAATGTTCCCACTGTTTGAACACCATTATTGATAAACTGATAACGTACATTTTTGGCATCCATTGTTTGACATTCCGGTTCACTGTGCGAAGAAATACATTCTTGTTTTGCTTCATCATTATCATCAATATAAATTTTATAATTCACTGGATAATCTGTATCGTTGACCAAATCAAAGGTATATTCTCCTCCCTTAATTCCATCTTCATCACGTGTTGGAATGACATTTTTTAACTCCAGGTCCTCACTTTCATTATTAATATATACTTTTAAAGGACCTGCTTGCATAGATACTTTTTTGGTTCCATGAACTGTGATAGTCAGCCAAGCATAAGTAACTCCTAAAACAAGTACAATTCCAATTACTACTAGAATCGTGATTCGAAGCTGTTTGTGCTTAGGTGACGTATTTTTTTGCCGGTTGTTTTTTTCTTTTTTCACTTTTATCTTTTCGACTGTTTTCTCTGTTTCCGTATCCATAAAATCTCTTCACCATCCTACTATTCAGTATATATGATATTATGGCATATTTCAAGAAAAATATGATTTTTTGTCATATTTTGTCGTCGACTGAAAAAAGAGAGAAAAAAAGAACGTCTATCTTACATTTTAAGGAAAGAAACAGACAATTGAACCCCACAAAATTTATCAGTTTTTTTCAAAAAAAGAGTTGACAAAAGTGCAGCAAGCCTTTATTATAAACAGTACCAATTCGGATTTAGGCGAATTGGTGCTAGTATCACACTAGCCAACCCCTTTTTATTCTTTTTAACGGAGCTATTCTTCAGGGGGATAGCTCCTATTTAATTGATTTAATAAAAAAAAGCTATCCCATTTTGCTGATGAGATAGTTTTTTTTAAATCCTTGAATTCCTTATTCTGCTTGCCTGGAATCCGCTTCATTTTTGCCAAAGCGACGATTCCGATTTTGAAAGTCTAAAATAGCTTCATCAAAATCACTGTCTTGAAAATCCGGAAAATAAATATTAGGAAAATAATATTCCGCATAAGCAGCTTGATAAATCATAAAATTACTCGTTCGTCGTTCTCCACTGGTTCGAATCACAAAATCAAGTGGCGGTAGTTGTTGATACAAATTTTGTTCAACCACTTCTTTCGTAATCTCTTCAATTTTCAACTGTTTTTCTTGCACTTGACGAGCGATTTTTTGAACCATATCAACAATTTCATATTGTCCCCCATAATTAAGACAAATATTTAAAACGCCTTTCTGTCCCTCTTTCGTTGCATCCACAAGTTCCATCATCGCATTCCATACTTTTTCCTTTAAAGGTGCTTTTCTTCCTGAAAAAACAACTTTCACACCTAATTCCTTTAAGGACTTTAACTCCTTATGAAACAGAGTGACAAACAAATCCATTAAGAAATCGACTTCTTTTTGATTTCGTTCAAAATTTTCAGTCGAAAAAGCATATAAAGAGACATATTGAATGCCTCGTTCATACATGTGATAAAGCAATTTTTTCAAATTTTTCGCTCCCTCTTGATGTCCTAAACTACGAGGAAGTCCTCTTTCTTTCGCCCAGCGACCATTACCGTCCATAATGATTCCAATATGCTTGGGCAACTGTTTACAATTTTCCATACAAACTCCTTTTGTGTTCCTAGTATATCATTAAGACAGAAGAAAAAGAAGAAATTTTATTCATTTTCTTCTTTAGAACCAGCAAGTGATTGATAATAAGCATATCTTTCTTTGGCATTTTCTTCGTTTTCTTTTAAAAGTTCTTCACTATTTTCTTGGACTTTTTTCAACATGCGATAACGGTCTTCTCCCATTAAGAAATCTTGATAATTGGTGAAGTCAACCGCACTATCCAACTCCATTTTCTTGGTGACTGGATGATATCGAAAGATAGGAAAATATCCACAAGATGTTGCTTTCTTTTCTTCATGAATGGAATTTGACATTCCCTCAAGAATACCTTGGGCAATACAAGGAGCATAAGCAATGATAAGACTTGGCCCAGGATAACTTTCTGCTTCTTGGAAAGCCTTAATCGTCGCTTGCGGATTTGCCCCTAAAGAAACACAGGCAACGTAAACATGAGGATAAGTCATGGCAATCTTGGCCAAATCTTTTTTTGCCGTTTGTTTTCCACCTGCAGCAAACTTTGAAACAGAACCAATCTTACTTGATTTACTAGCTTGTCCACCGGTATTGGAATACACTTCCGTATCTAATACTAAAATATTGACGTTTTCATTACTTGCTAATACATGGTCAATTCCATTATAGCCGATATCATACGCCCAACCATCACCACCAACAAGCCAAGTGGATTGTGGGAAAAGAAAGTTTTCATATGCTTTCAATTCTTCAATTGGCGTGTGTTCTAAAACAGCTTTGAGCGCTTTCGCCGCTTCCACCGTTCCATTTTCTAGATAAGCCTTATAAATCGCTTGTTCTTTTTTCGGAACTTTTTTGAGATTTTCTTGAATGATTTTTCGAATCATGTCCTTTTGATAGGTATCGGCGATATGCATACCAAAGCCAAATTCAGCATTGTCTTCAAATAAAGAGTTGGCCCAAGGAACACGATAAGGAGTAGATGGATAACTCGCACCATAAATCGATGAACAACCCGTTGCATTCGCAATGACCAAACGCTCTTTGAACAGTTGCGTTAACAATTTTAGATAAGGCGTTTCCCCACAGCCAGCACAGGCACCTGAAAACTCAAATCTTGGGGCACTAAACTGACTACCTTTCACTGTATCTAGAGCCATCACTTCTTTTTCTGTCACTGAATCCCACAAGTAAGTGGCCCGTTTTTCTTCTCCTTGCGCTTCTTTACTTTCTCGTGGAACCATCGTCAAAGCTTTCTCTCCCTTTTTACCAGGACAAATATTCGTACAAAGTTGGCAACCCATACAGTCTTTGACCGAAATACCAATCGTAAACTGTTCTTGACAATCTTTGATATTGGCACCAATGATTTTTTCTTTGACAGACTCCGGTGCCTGCTTCTCTTCTTCCTCATTAAGCAAGAATGGACGGATGACTGCATGTGGACAGACAAGGGAACAAAGATTACAAGTAATACAATTTTCCGGATGATAACAAGGAACTAATTCAGCAATATCCCGTTTTTCAAGTTGAGAAAGTCCCCCTTGTAGTGTGCCATTCGCATAGTCTTGAAAAGCAGAAGTTGGCAGTTTATCCCCCTCGCGCGTATCAATTTTTTCAAAGAAATCTTTTTCCTTTTTGCGTTTTCCTTTGGCTTTTTCCAGCTCTATTTCTTGGCAAGCACCTAGGGCTTCTTCTAACGCTTTCATATTTTTTTCCGCTAGATTGCCACCCTTTTTCGCAAAACGTTTGGTGAGATTTTCTTTAATTTGCGCAATCGCATACTCTTTATCAACGATATGCCCATATTCAAAGAGAATTGCTTCCATAATCGCACTGATTTTACCAGGCAATCCATTTTCACGAGCAATTTTAGAAGCATCAATTGTAAAGAGGCGAATCGAACGCTCTTGAATGAGTTTTAAATCTTCCTCTTGTATTACCTTTTCTAGTTCTTCTTTCGTCTTGCCTGTATTTAAAATAAAGATACCATTTTCCTCTAAAGCATCAAACATGTGGAGCCGTTTTAAGTAAGACTCTTTCGTACACATAACCACTTTGGCACTTTCAACATAATAACTAGAACGAATCACATCTTTTGAGAAACGCAAATGACTAATGGTCACGCCACCTGATTTTTTAGAATCGTATTGGAAATAGCCTTGCACATAAGCATCTTTCGCACTTCCCGTAATTTTCATCATATCTTTACAAGCACTCACCATGCCATCACTTCCATAACCATAAACAAGGAAGCCTACATTTTTACTTGGCAGATGGAAATCTTCCTCATAAGGAACACTTAAATGTGTAACATCATCCTGGATACCGACTGTAAAGTTATGATGAGGATTTTGTTTTAAAAAGTCATAGACCCCTTTTATCATTGCCGGAGTCGTATTTTTACTAGATAAGCCATACCGTCCTCCATAAACTTCAATCTTTTTTTGTAAGCTTTGAATGGCAGAAGACACATCTAAATAAAGAGGTTCCCCTAACGAACCAGCTTCTTTCGTTCTATCCAATACTGCAATTTTTTCAACCGTTTTTGGAATGGCTTTTAACAGATATTTATAAGAGAATGGACGATACAAATGTACTTGGACAAAGCCAACTTTTTCACCCTTGGACATGAGATAATCAACCGTTTCTTTAATTGTTTCAGAAACACTGCCCATAGCCACAATAATCCTAGTAGCATGCGCATCTCCATAGTAATTAAAAGGCGCATAGTTTCTTCCTGTCAACTGATTGATTTTCTGCATGTAATCATCGACAACTTCCGGAAGCTTTTCATAGTAGGAATTGCGTACTTCGGTATTTTGAAAATACACATCATCATTCTGCGAAGTACCTCTAGTCACAGGATTGTTCGGTGTTAAAGCCCGTTTTCTAAAGTTCAACAAAGCTGCTTGGTCAACAAATTGGTCCAGTTGTGAAACATCTAATACATCGATTTTTTGAAGCTCGTGACTCGTTCGAAAGCCATCAAAGAAATGTAAAAAAGGCACGCTTCCTTTGAGCGCTGAAAGATGCGCCACAGCGGTTAAATCCATAACTTCTTGTACCGATGAAGTTGCTAAAAGAGCAATACCGGTACTTCTTGTAGCATACACATCTTGATGGTCACCAAAAATCGATAAAGCATGCGGCGCAAGACTTCTTGCCGCAACATGAATAACGC
>CANQOD010000080.1 GCA_947625395.1 uncultured Bacilli bacterium | reverse complement strand
AAAATTAAAACAAATTAGTTTTAACCAATTCGCTAGTAAAGTGAATATATTGAATCCCATATAATAAGGATAATATAGCCAAGCTGCTATAAAGCTCATTACTGGTACCATGATTCCTACAGTAGCACAAATAACTGCTGTTTCAAACTGAATCGGATTTGTTTTCTTGATATCAAAATTTTTACAAGCCATTTTAAAAGAAAATGGTTGTCCGATGAGCATTTCTGCGAAATATGCAAAACAAAATTCTACTAAAACAACGGCCCATATAGGTAAATAACGGCCAAACATATAAACACCGCCTAAATGATGAATTGCTTTTATTACACTATTAGCACCTGTCAAATTCATCAGTGTCGTGCCATTTACCACATACAAACTATAAAATACATAAGCATGAACTGTAATAACTACGGTAATGAAAGCAAATAAAGCTCTTTCCTTTTTGGTTGTAGGCATCCATTTCACCTCCTTTTTGGCAACAAAAAACACACATAGCACTATCACATTCATTCCAAATACATCTCTGTAATCAGATTTATGTGCATAGCACTACATGTGTCAAATGTATTCCTTGTTTAATATAACACATTTTTCCTATTTTTGTAATTCTAATTTTTTTTCTAAATTTTCATAGGATATTTTGGAATTGTTCATAGCCTCATAAGCACTTATTATAGCTGTCGAATCAAAAATGCTTCTATAATAATAGCCATCGGTTAAATACCCACTTATTCCGTTTCTTTTTTTATTTTCTTTACTATGTAACATTTCTTCAATAATTCTATTTAAAGATTGACCGCTTTTTACCCATTCAAACATATTTTTAGTAATTTGCAATCCTTGTGATTTACCTATAAATTCATTTTTTTCTTTATCTATAATTGAAGCATAAGTAACTATAAAATAATAGTCATCTACTTGTTCATATCCACCCTCTATGCTTATTAATAAGTCATAAGCAAGATTATTTTTTAAACAATATCGCATTACTTCTTGATTTCGATGATGAGCTCCATGTAATGTTTCACTATTAATAGGCTTTGAACTAACATGAGAAGGAACATCTACAGATTCAATTACATAATCACTAATATTTAATGCATTTAAAGCAATCTCAATTGCCTCTTTTTTAGATGGATTTTTAGAACCAAGAATGATTTTCACAGTTTACTCACCCCCCTAATTTTTAAAATTTTCAACAATCATTGAACGAACGCATAAAAATAGAAACCTATTCATATGAATGATATCATAAATTTAAAGTATTTTTGCTGCCATTATAATTTCAATACATTTTTAAATAATTATCACTACTTTAAAGATATTTTATCAGCAGGAATAAAGTTTTTCACCTTATAATCCTTTGAAGAAATAATATTTTGTTCTATCATACTATCAATTATATAACTATAAATATCAGGAATACCACCACATAATATATTTTTACTCATAAGTTCACCAATAAATGTTGTTCTATATATTTCTCCATCTTTCTTTAACAAATCTTTAATAGTATCATAATAATCTTCTATATTTTTGTACTCTAACTTACCATTAATCAAATCTCTTATGTCACATTTATGTGATACTATTTCATTCCACTCGTTTGAATAATTATCTATTTCTTCTTTTGTTAGAACTTTGCCAGTTTTTAAAAGTTCTTTGAACTGACCGATTTTTAATTCAGATAGATCTTTACATCCTGGCAGTTCATCAATATATATTAACATTATTTTCTTGTTCTTCATTTTGTCATAAAATTTATTTATAAAATAATATGGTAATAAGTAGGCATTTGTATCGCTGTGTTTAGTCCAAATAATAATTTGTTGATAGTCATCAATATCTTTATTTAATTGTTCAATTACTGGTTGAAATGAATAATTTATTTGATCATCAAATTTATACAAATCTATTTTTCTAAAACTTTCCCTTGTATTCTTTTCTAACTCTAATAAATCCATATAAGCAAGACTTAACATAACACAACAATAATTCAATTTAAAAGATAGCAATAACAATTTTAAGTCACCTATGTTTGGTTCATTATAAGTAACATTTAAAAGTTTATCTAAATCAGATTCTTTTTCATATATTAGAGTATGAACAGAAGTAGATATATCATCATCTTGCTTATCTTTCATTTTAGAAAGATTTGTCTCTTCTCTTTTTTTGACAGAATTTTTATTCAATAGTGTAATTTCTAGTTGTAATAAATCACTCTTTAAATCTAGTTTCGTTTTATTCGTATTATCTATGTAATTTATTAACTTGTTTATTACGCTTTCATCATTATTTGAAAAAACAATTACAGCACATATATCAACTTGAGATAATCCTCTTTCCTTTAATTTAGTAACAATTTTTCTTATATTTTCTTCCATAATTCCCTTACACCTTGCTTTTTTGTATATTATTATATCATCCGTTTTAATTTATTTTTAAATATTTATCACAACAGTTCTTGTATTTCTTACTTTATTATACTTTGTAATACATTTGATTTTTACTAGTAGGTTTGTCTGGATTAGTCATTTTTATTAATCCATTCTCTAGTGCTGGAGTTAAATAATTTTTTCTAAAGGAAATACGAGATTTCATATTTAATTTTCTCATCAATTCAGATGTAGTCATTGCCACGCCAGGTTCCATGAAGTCTAATAATTTATTAACATATGAACTGACATGGTTTGCTTGTACACTTGTACTATTCATTAAATCCTCTAATATTTCATCAATCATTTTTAACATAAATTCTATAAACTCTGTAGAATTACCATTATGATTACAATTAGCAATAGCTGAATAGTATTCCTCTTGATATTTCTTTATCTGAGATTCAATGGGAACATATTCAAATATTTCTTCCCAATTTGATAATAAAACATTTTGCCATAATCTAGCAATTCTTCCATTTCCATCTTTAAATGGGTGAATAAATACAAATTCATAATGAAATACTGATGACAGTATTAATGGATGTACTATGCCATTATTATCTTTTATCCATTTGAATAATTGCTCCATTAATTCATCAACTTGTTCAGGTGATGGACAAACATGAATACAATTACCATTTTCATCAAATACCCCTTCATTGCCTTTTCTAAAATTTCCAGATTCATCAACTGTAAGATAAGTCATTACACCATGAACTTTTTTTAAATCTTTAAGCGAATATTGATTCACTTCTTTTATTAATTTATATGCTTCATAAGCATTTTTTACCTCTTGTATCTCATTTTGAGGACCAATTACTTTTTTACCATCAATAATATCTTTCACTTGATTAAATGATAATGAATTTGCTTCAATAGCGAGTGATGAATGAATAGAACAAATTCGATTATTTCTTCTTAAAACTGGCATTTTATTTAAGTCTTTATAATTATCCAATTTACCAATCTTTTTCATTATACTTGATATTCTATCTAACATAATATTGGTAATATCAAATGGTGGGATGTAATTATTCATGGTAAAATCACCTCAAATTCTTATGATAGTATTATATCATTTAATAATATTACAGTCAATTATCTTGTATGTTTTTCTGTATATTTTCTTGTGTGTTAACAACTATATTTCCTATGAGATACTTTAAGACTATTTTGATGAATAAAAGCATATTGAAGTATTGTATCTATTTTAATGTATCCTTCTAAATTTATAAAATATTAATTCAATATCCTCACTTTGTAATATTTCATATGTTTTATGATTACTTCCAAATAAAGTTGCATTATCAGTTTCCTGTGCTTCACTTTTTTTTTAGTTTATTTTTGTTGATATATTTTTTCCAATAATTGACGTGATTGCAAATGGATATTGATAATATTTCCCCCCTTTTTCTAAATAAATGAAAAAAATAGCAATCGAATGCTATCTTCTTTACAGTTTAAATTCTGTGATAACCAACTAGCAAATTCAAAAGCAATATCTAGATGAGCAAATGTATCTTTACTATATTTTCAACTATTTGGAATAATACCAATAACATTAAAATTTCTCTTCCATCTATTTGGAGTCATAGTAAATCTATTATATGGAACTTCATCAATTTTAATTCTGTGGGATTACATGGAATTAAAATTTTCATTATTAATTTCTTCCCATAAATTATAATAATCAAAAGAATTCTTATTACTCCAAATGAATCTTTGGAATTTGCATATTTTGCTAAATCAGTTAAAGAAATATAATTAACATTCCCAACTTGCATTATCCCAAATTTATTTTCTTTTGAAATAATTTATTTAATTTTGTTTCATTAGTTTTTATGACTGCTAACTGTAATAATTCTTGAAGATTATTTATTGGTTTATTATCATAATCTAATTCATAAAGCCAATCTAAATATTTAATTTTTTCAGCATTATCAGGTCTTCCATATACTACTTTTCCAGTATGTAACCAATATCCAAATTCTACATTAGTAGTAAATGCTGGCATATCTGGTAAATGTCTTGGAATCCAAAATACTATAGTAGTAGCTTCACTTAAAGCTATTCTTTCCCACATTGCTTGATCAACATAGCTTTCTTTTGGTTTCCAACTAGAGTATTCAGGAACATATACTATGCCATCAAAACCCATATTTTCTAAAATATTGCATGCTTCTATTCTCCATGAACTTGTATCTTTATTTCTTGGTGTTGGACCAGCCAAGAATATGGATTTTTCTCCTTTTACGACATCTTCATCCGAATAATTTATTCTCATTTGCACCTCTCAGCTTTAAAAATAATTTTCCTCATTTTCAGAAAGCGAGGAAAAAATGAGGAAAATTTTCAATTTTTATGTTGTTTTTAGTTTTTTTCGTTTCCAATCACTCGCAAACCCTTATAAAACCTACTACTTTCCACAACAATTTTTATATTTCTTTCCTGAACCGCAAGGACAAGGATCATTACGACCAATCTTAGTTACTTTTCTTGGCTGCTTTTTTTCATTAGAAGTGTCTTCATTCGTCATTTTTTTCTTAGCCACTTCTTTTCTTTCTATATTAAGATGAATTTCTGCTCTTAATAAGAAAATCGTCAAATCTTTATCAATTTTCTGAAGCATTTGATCAAACATATCAAATCCTTCCACAGTATAAGCACGAAGTGGATCTTCTTGAGCATAACTACGAAGATAAATTCCCTCTCTTAAATGACTCATTGTATTAATATGTTCCATCCAATAATTATCAATCACTTGTAAAGAAATCGCTTTTTCAAACTCATCACGAACTTCTTCTGGAACTTCTTTAATTTTATCTTCATATTCTTTTTGCACTGCTACATAAATGTTTTCAATTGTCTGTTCATCACTTTCTACAAAAACAGAACCATCTAAATCTTTCTTTAATAGATTTTCATTCACAGCCTCTAAAATTTCACTTTTATCATTTTCTGTCAAATATCCTTCTGGTGCAATATGACTCTTCACAAGATCAATGATATGATTGTGAATAGATTCTAAAACAGTCGTATGAATAGAAGCACTATCTAAAATTTTATTTCTCTTTTCATACATAATCTCTCTTTGTTGATTCATAACATCATCATATTGTAGTAATTGTTTACGTACATCAAAGTTATTTCCTTCAACTCGTTTTTGGGCAGTTCCAATTGCTTTGGTAAATGTTTTACTTTGAATTGCTTG
>CANQOD010000079.1 GCA_947625395.1 uncultured Bacilli bacterium | reverse complement strand
TTCATATGATTTAAAATTTCGTCATGGCCATCCAATGCATAAAGTTGTGGCAATGTAATAAGCTCTCTTCTTGCTTTGGTAAAATGGGCTGTTGCTCCTGCCATAATATACTTCATTTGTTCACATTGTCTTTCCATACTTTGTTCAAAAAAAGGAGGCGTATATAAAGCAATGCGTTCTTTTAAAATTGCTGAATCACAATCTGCGATATAATTTTGATAAATGAAAGACATTTCTTGTGAACTCGCACTTGTCTGTTCGAGTGTTTTTAAAAATTTCGGATTGGAAATGACTTTCGTTTGTAAAGCAAACACTTCGGCATCATCCCTTTTTTGGAGGATTTCAAGAATGCGTTTTTGATTTTCTAAAGAAGCCGTCATAAAAGGTTCCTCTAATAAGAATTGAAAACGTTGCTCCGTTGTGTTTTCTTTATCTGAAAAATATGCTTGTAATATTACAGGCGTTTCCAAAAGTTCTTCCTCAAAAAGATGATACAGCTCTACAAAATCTCCGTTTTGAATGTGATTACGGCGAAGCGATTCTAAACAAGCACAAGGGATATTTTGAAATAAACTTAAAAATTCAGCTTGTTTTTCATCACAACCATCTTCTTGTAAACTGCGAAGAACACTGGTATAAAACTCTTGAATGATTCGCCGTTCAGAAAAAGTTTTTTGTTCGACAAATTGTTCATATTGTTGAAGCAGTGCAAAATCATAAAATACCATTTCTTTACTACTGTATTGCTCCACATTGATTTTACCAGTCGTCAGCAAAGACGAGAGCTTCTTTTGTGTTTCTTGAGGGATGATATTCAATTTTATCACAAGCTCTTTTGGTAATTCAAACTGCTGTTTAGGCGCATTCAAAACCAAATCATCTGCGAAAAAGTCAAAGGCATGTGCTTCTAAAAGTGGTAAGAGTCTTGGATTCAGAAAATAAAGATAACAAAACACATACTCTTTGCGATATTCATCACAGTGTTCTTGGAAAAGCGACGTTTCTTTGACATGATAATCCGTATCATTTTCTAATAAAAGACGCTTATATTGATAGATTTGCTTTTGAATGATATCACGTTGCTGTTGAAGAAGACCATCATTTGCATCGTCTTTCTCATATAAATATCCATAAGAAAAATGGTCTTGTAAAAAGCTTCTTTCATCAGGAAGTCGTGACAATAAGTATTTTCTTTCCTCTTTCAAAATCCTTTGAGTATCTTGAATTTCTTGTCGAGAAAAATCGTCCTTTTTCAATTCATTTGCCCATTCTCTTTTCATTTTAAATGCTTGCCAAAAATTCATTTTTCATTCCCCCTAACGCGTTTTTTGCAGTAACTCCAATAATTTTTCATTGGCAATTTTTGGATTAATACTTCCCTTTGCTTCTTTCATGACTTGCCCCATTAAATATTTGACTGCCCGGTCTTTTCCATCTTGATAATCTTGTACACTTGCTGGATTTTCTAAGAGAACTTTTTGAATCAATTCCTCTACAAAAGAAACGTCCGTAATATTTTGAATATTTTTTTCTTTCATGATTGCTTCAATGGTCGTATCCTTTTCTAAAACATCTTCTAAGATATCTTTTACGTTTTTACTGGAGAGCTCTCCACTTTTTATTTTAGCAACTAAATCAAGCAATTTCTCAGGTGTTAATTTTGTTTCTTCTAACTGCATAAAATTCTTATTTAAGTACGAAGAGATGTCCCCAAGTAACAAATTTGAGGCAATCACGAAGTCGAGATCAGTCTCAATAAAGGTATTCATATAATCAGATAAAGTCCTGTTCGCAAGCAACTTTTCCACATTGATTTTTTGAATTCCTCTTGCTAGATAAAGCTTGCGTCTTTCATCAGGAAGCATGGGAAGTGTTTCTAAAGCGCTTTGAATTTCCTTTTCCTCTAAAAGAATATATGGAATATCCGGCTCAGGAAAATAACGATAATCATTTCCTGTTTCTTTGACACGCATTAAAACAGTATCTCCTAATTGATCATCAAATCTTCGAGTTTGTTCTTCTAGGGTTTCCCCTTTTTCTAATAAAGCTTCCTGGCGTGCAATTTCTTTTTCAATAGCAACACCAACATTGCGAATGGAACCAATATTTTTAATCTCACACTTGGTTCCTAATGTTTTGCTTCCTACTGGCGCAATGGATACGTTAGCATCACATCGCATACTTCCCTCTTCGATTTTACAATCACTTATATCTCCATAAAAAAGGGTTTCTCTTAGCTTTTCAAGATAGAGAACGGCAGCTTCTTTTGTATGGATACAAGGCTTTGTTACAATTTCAATTAAAGGAACTCCACCACGGTTAAAATCCAACAGACTCACTCTTCCTTTATGAGCACTTTTACAAGTATCTTCCTCTAAATGCATCTCTTCAATGTCAATTCGCTCTAGTCCAGTGTCGGTTTCAACTTCAAGAAAGCCATTTCGACCAATGGGGGTTCGATTTTGAGTGATTTGATAATTTTTAGGATTATCAGGATAGAAATAATTTTTGCGGTCAAAATGCATTTTCTTTGTCAAAGTACAATGGAGGAGATGACTGGCCCGAATGCCTTGATTGATGACTTCTTGATTGATTGTTGGTAGTGTTCCAGGATAGCCTAAATCGACAACTGTAGTAGCCATATTGGCACTTTTTCCATAACGATTTTCACTTGCTGAAAAAAACTTACTGTTTGTTTTTACTTCAACATGGACTTCAATTCCAATCGTTGCTTCATACTTAGTCATTGCATTTTCCTCCTTCCAAATCAAGAGAAAGTTCTTGTTCTAAGAAACTGGCAAGTTGATAAATTTTCTTTTCTTCAAAAGGAGCTCCAATGATTTGTACACCAATTGGTAAATGCTCTTGATTGAAGCCAGCAGGTAAATTGAGTGCTGGAAGTCCGGCCATGTTGGCTGGAATGACCAACACATCATCCATAAAGCTTTTCAACGGGTCTTGAAGACTTTCACCAAGAGGATAGGCAGCAGTGGTTGTTGTTGGTGCTAGTAATAAATCATATTTTTCGAAAGCTTTCAAAAAACTGGCTTGCATATCATCACGAATCGAAAGTGCTTTGTCATAGTAAAGCTTGGCTTTTTGGGAAGAAAGTAAGCTGGAACCGACCATGATTCTTCGTTTTACTTCTTCGCCAAATCCCTCACTACGAGTCCTCTCATATAATTCATCTACTGTGCCCTCTTTTGCAGTTCGATACCCATAACGAATGCCATCAAATCGAGCAAGATTACTGCTTGCTTCTCCCATGGCAATAATTTGATAAAGGGGTACTGCTTGTTTTAAATAATCAATATCAACAAGTTCTACTGTATTGCCATGTGCTTTTAATATTTCTACCACATGGTTGAAAACAGTTTTGACTTCAGGACTCACAATTTCACTGACTAAATACGCAGGAATTCCAATTTTCAAGCCTTGAATTTCTTTGCCAATGAGGCTGGTATAATCTTCAACTTCTCGACTAGAACTTGTCAAATCTTTCACATCATGTCCTGCTAAAACATTTAAAAGAAGGGCATTTTCGTAAACGGTTCTTGTCATTGGACCAATTTGGTCTAAACTAGAAGCAAATGCAACTAATCCATATCGTGAAACGCGACCATAAGTGGGCTTCATGCCGACAAGGCCTGTGTAACTTGCAGGTTGGCGAATCGAACCACCTGTGTCACTTCCTAAAGCAAGTGGAACAATACGGGATGCAACAGCTGCCGCACTTCCACCACTAGAACCTCCTGTGATATGGGTTGTTTTCCATGGATTTTTAGGAGCTTTAAAATACGATGTTTCACTGGTAGAGCCCATCGCAAATTCATCCATATTGGTTTTTCCAATCATAATCATTCCTGCTGCTTGGATTTTTTCTATCACGGTTGCATCATAAATAGGAATAAAATTTTCTAACATTTTTGAAGCACAAGTGGTTCGAACGTTTTTGGTTACAATGTTGTCTTTGATGGCAATTGGGATTCCCCATAAAAGTCCTTTGACTTCTTCTTGCTCTAATTTCAAAGCCTCTTGATAGGCTTCTTCTTTTCGAAGAGTAATAAAGCAATTTAGTTCTTTGTTTTTTTCAAGGCGCGCAAAAACTTCGTCTAAAAGTTGGGTGGGTGTAAGACGCTTTTCTTGATAGAGTTTGTGAATTTCTGTAATTCCTAAATCTAAATACTTACTCACTTAACATCACCGGCACTTCGATAAATTTTCCATTTTTAGATGGGGCATTTTGTAAAACTTCTTCTTGCGTCAACATTTCACCAACTTGATCTTCTCTTAATGCTGCTTCCTCTGTCCAAGGAGCAATTAAAATATCTTCATTGTATCCTTTAACGGCATGAATTTCATCCATACTTTGAAATAATTTTGCTAAACTGACACGATATGTTTCCACTTCTTCATCTGTGAGATAAATTCGTGCTAGATGGGCAATATGTTTTACTTCATCAACACTTAATTTTTCCATATACATTCTCCTAACCTTTTTTATTATAACACGAGTCTTGAAAGAAAGTCATTCCTTATTTTGCGCATACTTCTTTAAAAAAGCACGTTGCGCAAGTTCCATATCCCGATATTTTTTCATCAATTTTTGAATATTCTCTCCCAATTGAAAAGTTTCAATGAGTAAGAGTTCAGGATAGGTTAAGACAAGTTCTTTAAAATCTTGAAATTGAAGAGAGGAAAGAACGATAATTCTCTCTTCTAAATCCTTATCGGATATCTTTTTTAATTCTGGCAATTTTTTGAGTAACTTTTGCTTTTCAGTTTGAGAAAGAAAAGATGCTTGTTCGAACTTTTTCTCAGCAAAAGTTTGATGTATTTGATTCATAAGCTCCCCCTGCTTTTTTCTAACTATCATATCATTCTTTATTTTAAAAACCAAGAAAAAAAGAGTCTACTTTATTTTAAGACTCCTTTTCATCATAATGCATTTCGATACGATTAATCTCATCTTTTAAATCAATCGCAAATTCATAAGTTTTCTTTTCCTTTGCTTGAAAGGTCTCTTCTTCGGCAAAACCCAATTCATAAAAGGAGTTTGTTTTTTCTGCATAAAGAATAAAAGACATATCATGGATAGTCATTTTTTTGTCTATCCGATTTTGTACATCACATTTCACGCTTGTCATCTTGTCTTTAGAAACTCGATATTGACATTGAATACTAAAATCCTGATAAGTTTTTCTATAAAATCTAAAATCTGAAAAGAAAAGCATATAAATAATACCAAAAAGAATCAGAAAAAGGCCGATAATGAATAGAATAATGCTTCCTTTTTTATTTCTTTTCATTTTTCCTTTTTCCCCCTTTTATTTATAAATGACACGTGATTGTTGTTGACACTTTCCTGATTTTTTATCTGCACTTGAACATTTTTTATTATCTTTCCATGCACTCCAACTTCCAAAGTTAGTATAACCGGCTTTACAGGTATTAGATCCTGTATAACAGTTACTACAGCTCACTGTTTCTTTTTTAGTTTGAGTACATGAAATTGACGTGCAAGTACATTGTCTACCTATATGATAACTTCTTGAATTTGAAGCAACTGAATAAGCTTTGCTTCTAGCATTTGATGCAGAAACTGTACTACTTGCAATAACATTTCCGTTCAAATTACAATTACGATAAGCTGGACCTTTACAACTATAAGAACAATTATACGACCATCTATATGTGCATCCATACTGACAAGTATTCTTGCCAGTTGCACAACTAGAATAGGTTCCAGTCCGTCTTCTATATTGGGTAACTTTGGTAAGCGTT
>CANQOD010000078.1 GCA_947625395.1 uncultured Bacilli bacterium | reverse complement strand
CAAGATTTTTCGACAATTGAGGCTTCTTATCGGACGATGAACGAAGAAATATGGACGTATCAAACCACCAAAGATACTGATTTCAAAGGAACGTACATGTATCCGTTAGAACCTTTTTTAGCTCGTCCTTGTCTATGGTATTCAACGGTGGATAATTATGAAAAAGACAAGCAGTTCCTTGATTTTCAAGTGCATTCTTTACCGAAATTGAATGAAGACAAAGAAGCGATTGAAAAGTTTTTAGAGAAGTGTTTTTCCAAAAAGCAAATTGTCGTGGTGGCTTTAAAGGATTATCAACTGGAGAATTTTGAGAAACAAATCCATCTGCCGACCAAAAAGACAACCTTAGATACGCTTGAGAGTGGTCTTATCAATTTGGTTCCTTTTGAAATGCAAGAGGGTTTTCAGTATCAAAACTATGTCTTTTTAACGGCTACGGAACTGTTTCATATTCCGAAACAAAAGAAGACTTATCACAATAAGTTTAAATATGCGACGAAACTCCATGACTTGAATAAACTGAATCCAGGGGATTATGTGGTCCATGAAGTACATGGGATTGGAATTTATAATGGTCTGAAGACATTGACACAAATGGGTCTTTCTAAAGATTATTTAGAAGTGGAATATTTAGGAAAAGATAAGCTCTATATTCCAGTGGAGAAAATTGAGCTTTTAAGTAAATATACCGGACAAGAGGGGGCGCGTCCTCCGATGCATAAGTTGGGTGGAACTGTTTGGACGAAGACCAAGGCAAGAATTCGGACGAAAGTGCAAGATATGGCCAAACAATTATTGGAGCTTTATGCCAAACGAGAAAGTCAAAAAGGCTTTGCTTTTTCGAAAGATACCGAACTTCAAAAGCAATTTGAACAAGCATTTACGTATGAACTGACCAGTGACCAAGCGACCGCCTTGGCCCAAATCAAAGCGGACATGGAAAAGCCTGCTCCTATGGACCGTCTTCTTTGTGGAGATGTGGGTTATGGGAAGACAGAAGTGGCTTTTTGTGCAGCCTTTAAAGC
This sequence comes from uncultured Bacilli bacterium, assembly GCA_947625395.1. Taxonomy (GTDB): domain Bacteria; phylum Bacillota_I; class Bacilli_A; order RF39; family UBA660; genus CANQVB01. The sequence continues at coordinate 4,873 of CANQOD010000078.1, read as the reverse complement.
CATCAATGATAGTAAACAAGTGTTGTTCTTATGTCCCACGACGATTTTATCGAATCAGCATTATCAAAATGCTTTAGAACGTTTTCATGATTTTCCTGTTTCCATTGGTCTTTTGAATCGTTTTACTCCACCAAAAGAAGTGAAACGGATTCTTACTGGACTCAAAGAGGGCACGATTGATTTGGTTTTTGGGACACACCGGTTATTATCGGACGATATTGTTGTCAAAGATTTAGGGTTATTGGTGATTGATGAAGAACAACGTTTTGGGGTCAAACACAAGGAAAAAATCAAACAGTACAAGACCAATGTCGATGTCTTGACTCTTTCTGCCACGCCGATTCCAAGAACTTTACAAATGTCCATTGTTGGTATTCGGAGTTTATCGCTCATTGAAACACCCCCTGTGGACCGTTATCCAATTCAGACTTATGTCTTAGAAGAAAATCTACAAGTGATGAAAGACGCCATTTATAAAGAGCTTTCTCGAGGAGGACAAGTCTTTATTCTCTATAACCGGGTAGAGAGCATTGAACGTCAAGTAGCGCGTCTTGAAAATCTAGTGCCTGATGCGAAGATAACGTATGCCCATGGGAAGATGACGAAAGAAGAAATTGAAGAGCGCATGTTCGCTTTCATGAATCATGCCTTTGATATTTTAGTTTGTACAACGATTATTGAAACAGGGATTGACATTCCAAATGTCAACACGTTGATTATTTTAGGCGCGGACCAATTTGGTTTGAGTCAGTTGTATCAGATTCGTGGCCGAGTGGGAAGAAGCAATAAGATTGCTTATGCCTACTTGATGTATCAACCACAAAAAGTCTTGACGGAAACGGCCATGAAACGTTTGAATGTCATCAAAGAGTTCACCGAATTAGGTAGTGGCTTCTCGATTGCGACCAGGGATTTGTCCATTCGCGGCGCAGGGGATATTTTAGGTAGTGAACAAGCCGGCTTTATTGATACAGTTGGGATTGATTTATATCTGCGGATGTTGAATGAAGAAGTGCTTCGCCAAAAAGGACTGCCTGTAGAAGAGGAACCAGCGGAAGAAGAGACAAAGTCTCCACTTTTAACGGTTGCAACCCATATTGAAGATACGTATGTCCAAGATGAAGAGCTCAAAATTGAGATTCACCGGAAAATTAATGAGATTGATGGAGAAGAAACCTTTCATAAGGTCAAAGATGAGTTGGAAGACCGCTTTGGCAAGCTTCCGGAAGAATTGTTGATTTACATGTATGAAGAATGGTTTGAATATCTTGCGAAAACGTTACCGGTTGCGCATGTGCGCCAACTTCGCAACACAATTGAACTTCATTTTACAGAAGAATTTGTCAAGAATATCGATATTGAGAAAATTTTTATGGACGCTTTTCACATCACAACAATGTTCAGGTTTAAGAGCCAGCATAACGATTTGACAATTTTATTAGACACCATTCGTCTTGAAAAACATCCAATTATTTACTTGGTTCAACTGTTAGAGTGTATAAAAAATCAAAAAAATCCCAAACAAAACTTGTCAAAATAAGAAGAGACTGTTATTCTTAATATGGTAGGTGACATGATGATGGAACATACGATAGCGTTCGAACAGGCACACAAAGAGAATTATCTTCAAGCTGTCAAAGAGTTGATTGAAAATAATACGACGGCCTTAATACAAGATGATATTATGCCTCTTTTCAATAAGCCGCCACTCGATTCAATGGATTTAATTCGGAGTAAGTTCCTTTCGCTTGCCAAAGAACAAAAAATTGTGATTGACAGTCAGACGTTCAATCAATTGTTAGAAACTTACCAACAAGAAATGCAAGAAGCCATGCAAAAGATTGGAAAGATAAGGGTCGACAATCTATTTGGACTTTTGAAGTCATTCGAAGAAGACAAGGAAGAAAGTATCAAAATCTTAAAAAAGGATTTAATCCAAATTGATAAACGCCTACAAAAAGAAGTCAAGCAAACACTGGAAGAAAAAAGTACAACCATCCTTCTTCACAATTTAGCTTCTGTTTTTCCAATCAAAGAAGAAGCACTTGGTGCCTTAGAAAAACAAATGAAAGAGTTTATCAAAAAGAAATATTGTAAACAAATTTTAGAAAGTTTGGACATTAAAATCTTGGTAAAAGATACAACTTTTTTAAATGGACTTAAGGAACAGACGAATCGTTATTTGTTTACTTTAGAGAATTCGCACTTATTTGACTAGGTCCCGAATGGTCTTTTTTGTTCCATGAACGTGACACGATTTGCGAATTTTTGATAAAAATGGTTATTCAAGGCCTCAAAACTGTTGGAAATAATTTCCAAGGGAATTCTTGGCTGAAAAGATTATAATAGATGTAGATGTAAAGAAAAAATTGTATAACTACAAAGAAAAAGGAAAAAATAATTGTAGATGGGAAAGGGTGATAAGAATGAAAGCAACCGGAGTGGTTCGAAAAATTGATGAATTAGGGAGAATTGTGATTCCAAAGGAGATTCGCAGGACGCTCAAAATAAGAGATGGGGAGGCACTTGAAATCTTTGTCGATGGTGACACATTGAAACTGAGAAAGTTCTCTTCCATGGAGGATTTACAGGAGGTTTCAAGAAAACTTCTAGAAGCGATTGCTGGCAATACGCAACAGAACATTTATGTGGCTGACCGTGATTGCTTTATCGCAGGATGTGGAAACTTAAAGAAGAAATTCTTGCGTGAAAATATCTCTTCTTATTTGGAGGATGTTTTAAGAGATTGTGAGAATGTTCTCTCAGATGGCTTCCAACGTGTCGAATTAATCGCTGACGTAGAGGGTGAATATGCCTATGCAGTTAGTCCAATTTTGGCACAAGGTTCTGCAATTGGTTTAGTCCTCATTGTGTCAAAAGAAAAAGAATTACACGATGAAGACTTACAAATGACGAATATTGTTGCACAATTTCTTGCAAAATATGTTGAAGAATAAATCACTTTTTGTTATAATCTGTTTCAAGAAGTGATGAGGAAGAGTTAATTTACAAGGAATGGGTCCTAGAGAGCTTCGAATTGGTGGAAAGAAGTCTCATTCGTAAATTAATATGGCTTCTGAACTATTATGTTGAATCATTAGACATAATCGTAGACAGGCGTTAACGAAAATAAGTGTATAATAAGTTTATTATAAAATAAGGTGGTACCACCCCATTGGGTCCTTATATTATGATAAACTTTTTCTTTTAAGGAGGAAAACAGATGAAAAAGAAATTTTATATGACAACCGCAATTGCTTATACCAGTGGTAAGCCCCACATTGGCAATACGTATGAAATCGTGCTCGCAGATGCTATCGCACGTTACCACCGTTTTTTAGGAGAAGATGTCTATTTTCAAACAGGTACAGATGAACATGGTATCAAAATCCAAGAAAAAGCAGAACAAGAGGGAAAAACACCACAAGCTTTTGTGGATGAAGTGGCTTCCGAAATCAAACGCATTTGGGATTTGATGAACACCAGTTACGACAAGTTTGTCCGGACCACCGATGCCCATCATGAAAAAGTCGTCCAAAAAATCTTTCGCAAGCTCTATGACCAAGGCGATATTTATAAGGGCGAGTACGCAGGACTTTACTGTACCCCTTGTGAATCGTTCTTTACCGAAAGTCAACTGATTGATGGCAAGTGTCCTGACTGTCATCGAGAGGTTAAAGAAGCCAAAGAAGAAGCGTATTTCTTCCGGCTTTCCAAGTATCAAAAACGCTTGGAAGACTATATCGAAAGCCATCCCCACTTTATCGAACCGGAAGCCCGTAAAAACGAGATGGTCAATAACTTTTTAAAGCCAGGACTCCAAGACTTATGTGTGTCAAGAACCACATTTACTTGGGGTGTTCCTGTCGACTTTGACCCAAAACATGTTGTCTATGTTTGGATTGATGCCTTAACCAACTATATTACATTCTTAGGGTATGACCCGGACGGCAGTAGTGAAGCATTCCAAAAATACTGGCCTTGTGACTTACATTTAATTGGCAAAGATATTTTAAGATTCCATACACTTTATTGGCCCATTCTCTTAATGGCTCTTGATTTACCACTTCCAAAACAAGTTTTTGGTCATCCTTGGCTATTAATGAGCAGTGACAAAATGAGTAAATCCAAAGGAAACGTTCTCTATGCCGATGATTTAGTGGAACAATTTGGTGTCGATGCCGTTCGCTATTATTTACTCCATGAGATTCCATTCGCCAGTGATGGCAATATCACGATGGATTTAATCATCGATAGAATCAATGGAGACTTAGCCAATGTCTTAGGCAATTTAGTCCAAAGAACCATTTCGATGGCCAGTAAGTATTTCAATAAACAAGTCCACAATCCTAAACAAACAGAGGCTGTGGATAAAACCTTAGAACAAAAAATCAATGGCTTAGAAGCCGCTGTCCAAGAAAAAATGGACCAATTAGAAGTCAGTGCTGCCATCACTGAAATCTTTGATGTTTTAAGAGCCAGCAATAAGTATATTGATGAAACAATGCCATGGCTCCTTGCCAAAGAAGAAGACAAACAAGAACGATTAGAAACAGTTCTTTATCATCTGTTAGAATCCATTCGTGTTTGTGCTGTCTTCCTAGAACCATTTATGCCGGAAACTTCTCAAGAAATCTTAAGACAAATCAATTGTTCTGATAAAAACCACCTGTATCAAGAAACCAACCATTATCAGTTGAATGACCCAAGTATCCTATTTGCGCGCATTCAACGAGAAAACTTGTCAAACTAAGTGTCAACTTTTCAAAAAGGAAAATATTCAAATTGTATTTTTTAAATTTTATGTTATTATCGAATGGTAGTGACTCATTTTTGGTAGTATAGAAAGGATAACCAAAATGATAAAGTTCAT
>CANQOD010000077.1 GCA_947625395.1 uncultured Bacilli bacterium | reverse complement strand
ATACTATTGCGAATTGCAGTATACCATGACTCAAATTCAATCATCTTTAATTGATTGACTCCATCACAAATTAAAGCACAAACATGATCATTTCCTTTAACTGATTTCAAGAAGTTAGCCAATTGATTCACATCTTGTAAATTATTCCTTAATTTATCCATTCCATAGAGGATAAATATCGTATTTACATTATTATGAGGTTCTACTAAATAAGCATTACATTTTTCTAAAACATCACTAAATTGTTGGTCAAAATATGCCTGTACTTGTTCTTTTAAATTTGGTAATAATTTAGCAGCATCCATTAAAATGATATTGACATTTGATATTTTCCGGAAAACTTGAATAAGTGCTTCCATAAAGGCATTACAATTTGTTAAGTTTAAAGAAGAAATACTGGTTGTAGCTGAAGCAAAGAAATCGTAAGTCACAATATTCAAGTCCTCTTTACTAATTCCAACTGGTACATCATGAATCGTATTGATGGCTTTTTGAACCACATCAACAGTCACATTCTTAGGAAGTTCTGGAATCGCAGGTGCTCTATTTGGATATTTTGCTTGTAACTTTTCTCCAACTTCCATAAGGAACTGATTCAAACTGACATTTTCTTCTGTCAGAGAAGCTGTTTGAAATTCATTGACATCATCAAGACGAACAAGTCCTCTACCAAATACATCTCTTGGTACAATACGTGTTCTAGCATTAAAGATACTGTAATAGTCTGTCGTATCTGTTAAATGTAATACATATTTATTATTAAAGTTTTGCGTCACTCTTCTAGTTAGAGAACCGGTACTATTACTTGTAATAATAAAGATAATTCCATAACGTTCAGAATCTCTTGTACATGAACTTAACTGTTCCGTAACATAAGGATTTACTTCTAATACTGCATCAAAGTTATGCACAATAATCACCATTAAAGGCAATTTTTGTTCATTCGCCGCATTATAAGATTGATAATCTCCATAATTGACAAATTTTTTCTTCCGTTCTTCGATTTCTTGACGAATTAGTTTAAATAAATTCCGATATTTTTCATCTTCGCCAGTGAATACAATTCCGCCAATATGTGGAAATTGTTGAAACATTCTAAAGGATTCTGATCCATAATCAAAAATATAATAATGAATCTCATCCACTGAATGAAGTAAACAACTAGAATAAACGATACTATGTAATAATAGCTCAGTCTCTTCTCCATCTGTACTATAAATAACTGTATTCCCTTGTTCTTGAAGATTATACGTTAATAAGCCCTGTTCCTGTTTTTTAGGTGCATCATAGACACCAAGAATTGCTTGAACATGATAAGGAACAGCCTTGACTTGATATTCTTTGATTAACTGGTCAACTAAAATCACAGGAGCAATATTCGTAAGCCATAAACGCCTTGCCTTTTTACCAACTTTTAAAGATACATCCACAATACTCTTTAAAATTGCTGGAAGTTGTTCTCCTTGTGCCTCTATTTTGATACCAGATTCAGCTTGAATACTTTTAATAAAGTTTCCCGTATCATTAATAAAATTAATACTTTTATCCACTTGCTTTACAATACTATCTGATGGGAAATATTTGGCACCACACCAAGCAGATTGTCCTAAAGCAAAGTACTCATCATAACCAACTTGTAAATAGAAGCGTCCTGTCTGTTTTAAACTTGCAGCATCTGGTCGTTTTAACATTTCTCTACTATCTGAAGCATCCTGTACTTTTAAGCAAACCCTAAACTTAGAGTTTGACCAAATTTGGTCATTGACAACACCACTTGGCTTCTGTGTAGCAAGAATCAAGTGAACACCCAAACTACGACCAATTCTGGCTACACTAATTAGATTGTCCATGAATTCTGGTTGTTGGCTTTTCAATTCCGCAAATTCATCACAAATGATAAATAAGTGTGGAACCGCTTCTTGTAATCTTCCTTCATGATAAAATCTTTGGTACTTATAAATGTCAATCGTACTTTCACCCAATTGATCACGAGCCGCATTGAAAATTTGCTTTCTTCTTTTAATTTCACTATCAATACTTACAAGTGTTCTATCTAGTTCCCCTTTATCCAAATCGGTAATTGTTCCAGCTAAGTGAGGAAGTGTAATCCCCATTGCCTTATTTTCAAAAGCAAAAGCAAGACCACCACCTTTATAGTCAATTAAGATAAAGGCAACATCATCCGGACTATAATTAATTGCCATCGATAAAATATAAGTAATAATAAATTCTGATTTACCACTACCTGTCATACCAGCAATTAAACCATGTGGTCCATGATATTTTTCATGTAAATCCAAATACATTAATTCCCCTTGTTCGTCAATACCAATCTCTGCTCGTAAACTAGTGGTAGAATCATTTGTATTCCATCGATTTAAAATATTCAGCTGTTCTACTTTACCAATTTTTTCCATTTCTAAGAACGTCACGACATCAGGAAGTTGTTGTAAACCATTTTCAAATTCAATAGGAATATTGGATAAAATTTTAGCAACCTGTAGCATATTAATTTGATAGTTCACTTCATCTTGGAACGTCATTTGTTCTTGTTTTTCATAAGAATTTTTAAGAACACCTGAATTATTTGTTCCTAGAGTAATAAAATTATTACACTTACTAGGCAATTTACTCAATCTTTCTTCAAGAATGACCATACTAAATCCTAAGTTCACATCGATTTCTGTTAAAAGTTTTACAAAATCAAACCGTTTTACTTGATTATAATCATCAATAATAATAAAGTAATAAGGCTTAAATAAAGGAGCTTTATCTTGTTGCACTCTTTGCATTCTAACATTAATTTCCATTTGAATATATTCTGCAACATTCTTCATTGCTTCTTGATTCGATGCAAAAAAGCGGAAATCACGTGCATTGGTAAAATTATGATTCGTATACTTTAAATAGTCCCAATATTTCTCATTTTCTTCATTGGTAAAGACAATGATTTTTAAATCTTCATAGCTATAGAAAGTAAGCAATTGTAATAAAATATTATTTGTGAAATAAACTCTTTTAATGGGATTTCCCATAATGGCAGTCACTTTATTTTCATAAAACGAATAACCAATAGGTACATTTAAGATATATTTGTAAGACTCCACAACAGCATCTGCTTTTTTTCTTAAGACATCTTCATCAATCGTAAATCCTTCTTCTGGATATTCTACTTTGACATCTAAGAGTTCATTTCCTGTTCCAATACGAGCGACTAAAAAATCACTTTGGTCAATTCGTTTATCCCAAAAATGAAGTGTTTTTGTTTTAAGTGCTTCTAAACAATCCCCAACAGATAATAAATTTTCTATGAGAATTTCTCTTTGTAAACGTGATTCTTCTTCAAACTCAGCCTTTTTATTTTCCAAATAGGCACTGTACTTTTCAATGATTTCTTTTCTTCTTTTTGCTTTTAAATGTTTATTATAAAAACGCGTAATAAGAGGCCAAACTAAAATCGAAATTAGCATGGCACCACTTGTCACTAAGGAAGGCCATGTAGATGATAAAGTTGCTTCTCCACTATTAATACGACTAATACTACTAATCATCATCACAATCGACATGACACCCATTGTCATCATAGGTCCAATGGTTAAAATAAGAGGAAGCTCCTGTTCTTCTCCTTGTTTTGGTGGTGGAGAAAATCGAATTGTTTTTGTTTCGATAACTCTTCTAATTCTAGGAGATTTAGAAAAGTAATTTTCTTTTTGATACAAGTCTTCATCTTTAATTTCATCGTTTATTGGGGCAAGCTCTTTTGGGAAAGAAAAAGGTTGTAAATGTGATTTTTGTTCATCAATTTGCACTTTTCCTTCTAAATTATTGATGAATAAGTAATCTTTTAAAAAGAAAAATTGAAGACCGTAAAATTGGAATTGGTCACCATATTGAATATAGTATGCACTATTTAAAAGACTTTGCTTATTAACATAAAGAAGACAATTATTCTTCTCTAAAACAATTTGTTCTTTCGTTTTATGAATTTTAAGAACGGCTCCTTCTAAAAATGGACTTTTGTATTGAATGGTTGCATCTTCATGATTGCCGATTACAATTTCCATATCATCATGATAGGTATAAGCTTTCCATGTTTGATCGAGCAATGGCGTCGTGAAAATTAAATACTTTTGTTTCTTTCTTTGCAAAATATAGAATTGATTGGGTGCAAGAAGCACTTCTTTTCTTGTTTCATTTCCTACTATGATTTTAGATACATCTGTTGAATAAAGAACCCATTTTCCATCTCTTGCTTCAATATTAATGAGTTTCTCATCAACATCTTCTTCATCAAAACGAAAACTTCCTGATACTTCATTAGGAAGAGAAAACTTTAATAATCGATTTGCTAAAAATAAATAGACACGCACAATCTTCCCCTCCTTATTATTTATTACTAGAATACCATATTTTTTTTGAAAAGTCATTACTATTTGATTTTGAAAGTTATTTTTTCTAAAAAGAGTGGATTGAGATGAAAAGAACAAGAAATTGCAAACCTCTAATTGAATAATTGACTTAAACCGGATATAATAAAAAAAGAATAGGAGGAGTTGGAATGCCAAATATCAGAGTTATGGTTGATTTACCTCAAAACATCAATGTGAATGCACAAATCAATAAAACCAAAAGTAGTATCAATTTTTCCAATAGCAATACAACTACTACTCAACAAGAACAACACACAGCAACAACTCCTATTGAGCAAATTGATTTAGAACATTCTAAAGTGGCATCGACGGTGAAAGAAACAATGAGTGAATATTTTGATTCTGCTGAAACAAAAGATGCAGGACAAACACCACTTTCTTACTCCGTAAAGCCAAATGACACTTTGTCAAAAATTGCAAGAGAACATCATATTAGTTTAGAAGAACTTTTAGATGCTAATCCTGATTTAAAAAGTCATCCGGATGAAATTGAAGTAGATGAAACTGTGAATATACCAGTCAGTGATACAGATAATCTTCAAACAAATTTCTATTCTGTGCAGCCAAATGATACCTTATCAAAAATTGCCCGAGAGCATCACATCAGTTTGGAAGAACTTTTAAAAGCCAATCCTGAAATTACGAATCCTGATTATATCGAAATAGGACAGTCAATTCAAATTCCAGTATCTTTAGAAGAAAGCATGTTGAATCAAGAAGAAATTTGTACAACATATACTGTTCAACCACATGATACATTATCTGAAATTGCTCAAAAATATGGGCTTGATTATCACTATTTAGCTGAAATTAATCATCTTGATAATCCTGATTATATTGAAACAAATCAACAACTTTATATTCCTGACCAAGCAAAAGTAAATGCTTATTATGAAACACTTTTATTAGAAGCAACTGAAGCCATCGAAAATCAGGAACCCTTAGATGAAATCATTACTAAAATGGAACTTGCAAGTCAATATATTGCACCTAATGGAACTGATGATAGTAACCGTTCCAAGCAAAATATTAAAGATGCTTATGGAAAATTAATCAGTGAAATCATCAATCAGAATTTGCAAGACGATGAAACTGTTTTTGCTCAATTGAATACAATGAACACAATTTTAGACAGTTTATATTTCATTTCAGATGAAGACTTAAATAAAATTAGAGAAAAAACAGAAAAAACAGCTTCAACCGAAGAGGAAACAGAACAACAAAATACGGAAACAAAAAAGGAAGAACTTCCGAATGAAACAATCCCTCCGGTAGAAAAAGAGAATGAAACAAATCAAACAGAAACAGAGTCACACAATCAAACAACAAATCCTACAAAAGATTCTAATTCTTCATCATCTTCTAATCATGAGGAACTTTCAAATGAAACAATGCCACAAGAGGAACGGAAAAATTCTACTCAAAATTCTAATATACAATCTGAAACAAAAAATGACCTTAGAACAAGTGAAACGGAAACAC
>CANQOD010000076.1 GCA_947625395.1 uncultured Bacilli bacterium | reverse complement strand
TCCTTCTCTTTCTAAAAAGTCTAAATATTCTAAAATATCTTTTTGATAGTTATCCACAGTATACTGTGAATAATGTCGTTGATATTCTAGTGATTCTAAAAAACGTTCTAAATCTTCCTCTTTCAATGCTGGTTCCTTCTTTCCAAATACTCATATTGGTATTCATAAGCAATATCGGACATTCTTGCACGTTCATTGGGATGCTTTTGGAGATAATCATCTAAAAACTGATTGAAATGCGTTGCTGTTCCTTGTTTTTCTTCTCTTTTTACTTTCAGTATCTTATTGATTTTAATAATTTCTTTCGAAACTTCTAAACCAGCAGAATCTTCTGTAGCAAGCGTAAGATTTTTGACTTGTCGTTTTGGAAAATAACCATTTTCTTTGGCAAATGCATAAATTTTTCTAGCAGTCGTATACGTTGATGAGAGGCGTGTTTCATCTTCACTCCATTCTAAACTATCTTTGAACATTTTAAAAAGGACTTGTTTGGCTTTTGTAGAAGAAGCATTCTCATAGTAAGCAATTTCTTTCAAAAAGCGATAATAACCTCGTTGAATATTATAAGTCGTACCATAAATCGAACCTAAACTACGAAAAAAGGTAGCGATTTCTTCGCCTTTTTTTTCTTTAAGTGCCGCAAGGACTCTATCTTTTACTTTTTTGATGACAATTTTCTCATCGAGTTCTTGGTATGGAATATGCAAGTTTTCTAAATCTTCATGGTAAAGTGGTGGTAAAAACGAAAGAGCATTTTCACGTTCTAAATAGGTCAATGTAATTCTTCCTGATTTTTTCTTCTCATCTGGAATCGCTTTAATATAATGTTGCTTGTAGGTTAAAAATGATGCAATGGCATTATAATAAGAGGAACTTTTTCTAAGAGCTTCTTCATTTTGAAACAAACTTGTTTCCCGGTCCATTTGTAATAAAGAAGAACTTTGCGCCAATGATAGATTCACTGATTTTGAAAAAAATAAAGACAAATTCACTTGCATCTAATCACCTCTATAATTTTAGTTTAACACAATTCAAGAAAAGATTCACTTGATGAGGTGTAAATCCTTTTTATTTGTCATTTTGATGTCTATTTTTTTAATTTTTTACATAAAGATTCAAGAATTTCCAAAAAGAAAAAGAAAGAACTACTTATCCTTTCTCTCTTGTATAGTCACATTGACTACATTTGATGATATCCTTTTTCTCTGTTAAAATCTCTCCACACTGTGGACACTTTTCAGGAATCGGTTTATCCCAAGTTGCAAATTTACATTTTGGAAAATGACTACAGCCATAAAAGATTTTTCCTTTTCTTGTTTTTCTTTCTAAGATTTTCCCATCACACTTAGGGCAATCCATAATCACGATTTGTTCTTTTTCTTCTTTCTTGACATATTTACATTCAGGATAATTACTACATGCGACAAAAGTGCCATATTTTCCCTTTCGAATGACAAGAGGATTTCCACATTCAGGACAGATTTCTCCTGTTTCTTCCGGAGCTTTCTTTTCCATATCTTTGAAAGCATCCTTTACTCTTGGTTCAAATAAATCATAAAATTCTTTTAAGACTTGATTCCAAATTAGTTCACCTAAAGCAATTTTATCTAAATCTTCTTCCATTTCTCGTGTATAATCTACATTGATTAAATCCGCAAAAAATTCTTGTAATTTATCCGTTGATTCAATCCCGACTTCTGTAGGTTGGAATTTTTTCTCGACCACTTCAACATAGCCCCGTTCTTTTAAGGTATCCATCGTTTTGGCATAGGTAGAAGGTCTTCCAATTCCTAATTCTTCCATCTCTTTAATGAGTTTTGCTTCAGTATATCGAGCTGGTGGTTTCGTAAAATGCTGCTCATCTTGAATTTCATTTGCTTCATAGACTTCGTTTTCTTTTAGGTCAGGTAAAATTTTTTCTTCACTGTTTTCATAGTCTTGGTAAACTTTTAAATAACCATCAAACAAAAGCGTTTGCCCTGTCGTTTTGAACTGATAATCATGATTATCAAAAATCAACGTTGTTTGGTTGACACTTGCATCTGCCATTAAAGAAGCAATGGCTCTTTGATAAATAAAACGATACAATTTATATTCATCTGGTGTGAGGTACTGTTTTACAGAAGCAGGTGTTCTTTCAATGGCTGTTGGACGAATGGCTTCATGCGCATCTTGAACATTTTCTGTCTTCTTACTTGATTTGATATAACCAACATATTCTTTTCCATATTCCTTTTCAATATAGTGTTTGGCACTTCCTACAAATTGGTCAGACAAACGAATAGAATCCGTTCTCATATAAGTAATTAATCCAACAGTTTCTTTTTCAAGGTCAATTCCTTCATACAGTTTTTGAGCAATCTGCATTGTTTTCTTTGCTGTAAAGCCAAGACGTGTAGAAGCTTCTTGTTGTAAAGTTGATGTAATAAAAGGTGGTCTACTTTTCTTTTTCTTTTCTTTTTCTTCTTTGGAAACCAACTTTAAAAATACATCTAATTTTTCTAAAACAGCATCCACTTCTTCTTTGGTATGAAGTTCTAGTTCTTGATTTTGATACGCAAATAATTTTGCTTCATAATCATCAAAAATAGCCGTAATCGTCCAATATTCTTCGGGAAGAAATGCTTCAATTTCTCGTTCACGGTCCACAATTAACTTAAGAGCAACACTCTGAACACGTCCCGCACTTTTCGCTCCGATTTTAGACTGTAAAAGTTTAGACAAACGAAAGCCAATAATGCGGTCTAAGATTCGTCTTGTTTCTTGACTCTTCACTAAGTCTTCATCAATTTTCGTAGGGTTTTGCATTGCTTCTAAGACTTTCTCTTTTGTAATCTCGTGAAATAACACACGTTTATATTGATTTTCTTGAATACCAAGTGCATCTTTTAAATGCCAAGAAATTGCTTCTCCTTCACGGTCAGGGTCGGTAGCAAGATAGACAAAGTCACTATTTTTAACTTCTTTTTTTAATTCACTAATCAACTTTTTTTTCGCTGTCAGTGGAACATAAGTTGGTTGAAAGCCATGTTCAATATCGACACCTAATCCTAATGGGCCTGATGTAGCAAGGTCCCTAATATGACCTTTACTAGAAACAACTTTATAATCATTTCCTAAATACTTTTCAATTGTCTTACTTTTTGAAGGGCTCTCGACAATGACTAAGTTTTTACCCATTTAAACACATCCTTTGCTTCTCTTTTTATACGATAAAACAGGACTCTTTGTCAATTAAAAAAAGAAAAAGAATTGACAAGTCCTATTTCTATTATAGTCTTTTTCTTTGAATTTTAATGCGGATTTATGAAAAGATTTCCTCAAAAAATTGATTGAGCTTTTCTTCAACCATTCGATATTCTTGGTTGACCTGTTCTAATACGTTTTGATACGTTTGATAAAGTAAGTGACTTTCTAATGCTTGTTGGGCTTTGAAAAGTGCCTGTTTCGTTTCTTCTGTTTGTCCACTTCGAATATAGGCTTTCTGACATTCTTTGACTGTTTCAATTTGTGCAAGCAACTTCTTTTGATGCTTCATTTCAGCTTGAATCTTTTTTAATTCTTGATGACTTTTTGTCTGTGCTAAAGCTTGAATGACTTCTTCCGTTTTTGCTAAAATTTGTCTACTTTCTTTGTCCATCTAAACTCCATGTCTTTGCTTCTGTAATTTCTACATCGACAAAGTCTCCTAATTGAATATTTTCTCCAGTGAAATTCACTAACTTGTTGGTTTCAGTATAACCAAAATAGGCATCTTGTTGCTTCAGTGACTTTCCTTCTGTGAGGACTTTTAACGTCTTTCCAACAAGGGCTTGATTATTTTTTAAGAAATAGAAATTCACTTTTTCATTCAGACGTTGTAATCGTTCTTCTTTTATTTCTAATGGAACTTGCTCTTTAATTTTTTCAGCAGGAGTTCCATGTCGAATGGAATAAATAAACGTAAAAGCATTGTCATATTGACATTGTTCAACAATATCCATAGTTTCTTGGAAATCTTCCTCTGTTTCGGTAGGAAAGCCAACAATAATATCCGTAGAAAGTGCAAGATGTGGAATTTTTGCCTTGAGTTTTTGAACAAGTTCTAAATAGCTTTCTTTTGTATAACGTCTTCCCATTAATTTTAAAATTCGATTGCTACCAGATTGCACAGGCAAATGGATACTTGGCATGATATTTTGATGGGTTGCAATCACTTCAATCATATGGTCTGTAAAATCCCAAGGATGACTTGTCACAAAACGAATTCTTGGCACATTTAACTGAGCCACATCTTCTAGAAGTTCTCCAAAACTATAGTTTTCATACAAATCTTTTCCATAAGCATTGACATTTTGTCCTAATAATGTAATTTCTTTGTAACCATCCTCTAGAAGTTTTTGAATCTCCTCTAAAATATCTTCCTTTTTACGACTTCTTTGTCGACCTCGTGTATAAGGAACAATACAATAGGTACAAAATTTATCACAGCCATAAATAATATTCACATAAGCCTTAAATGGATTTTGTCTTTCTGTTGGCATTCCTTCGACTAAATCTTTTTCTCGAGAATAGACTTCTACTTGTAAGCCCTCTTCTAAAGATTTGACTAATAACGCTGGAATTTCATTAAAGTTGTGTGTACCGACAACGAAATTCAGCCAAGAAAAGTTTTCTAAAATAGAAGCAACAACTGTTTCCTCTTGCGCCATGCAACCACAAAGTCCCACCATTAAATCCGGTCTTTTCTCCTTTAAATGTTTGCATCTTCCCAACATTCCAAAAGCCTTATTATGTGCATTTTCTCGAATAGAACATGTATTTAAAAGAATCAAATCTGCTTTTTCGTAATCGTCTTCTTTTTGAAAACCTAAAGCTTTTAAAATTGCTTCGATATTTTCGCTGTCATGTTCATTCATTTGACAACCATAGGTTTTTAAGAAATAGGTTTTCCCTTGAAAATAATTTTGATACTTTTTATTTAAGGAGAATTTTTTTGTTATGTACTGTCTTTTATCCATTGTTCTTGCTTCTTTAAAATCTGGTTTATGCATCAAGACCACTTCTTTCTTTTCCACTAGATTATATATGATTTTTCAAGGAATTACAAGAAAAAGAAAGATTTTCAAGAACGAATGAGTACTCTTGTCAAATTCATTTATTTGTTCATGGCGTTAAGACTTGGCGGAACGAAAAAGTATCACTCTTATTACCAGCCACTTCGGCAATGAAAAATATAAAAACACCAGCACCTGTAATATTGTCATGTTTCCCACCACGAATCAACCATGGACGACTCGCATCCACCATAGTAGCGCCATCATTATACCATCTTGCTGTTTCATTTAAAGCATGTCCCTTACAGGGATTTCCTCCACACGCTGTATTTGCGTCATCACTCGTATAAAGGTCATAATATTTATCAGCTGGCCAAGCACGTCCTCCAATTGAAGAACCATCTGTCAGTGTTCCAGCATACCCTGAGTTTCTATCACTTGTATTCCCAGATATTTTTTTAAATACTCCCATGGCATATTCCCAAGCTCCTCCATTGAGATCATAAATTCCGGTGATGTTGCCGGTACTTGAGGCTCCTGCTCCAGCATAGCCTTGACCACCACCTCGGTCCGTCATAACATCATAAGCATTATTACAAGAAGAAGCACTCGTCGCACTTGTCAATCCACTAGAACAGCCTGTGATGTATCCATTATAGTTATTGATATAAACTTCTTTATTGGCTCCAGTATACAATGGATTTCCATACTTTCCATATTTACTTTGCGTAAGATAACTGATAAGTGCCCATTCTGTATTTTTTATCGCATGACTGTCGTACGTAGCATCAAATCCAAAGACATTGCCGCTTTCTGTCATTTGCCGTGATACTAAATCTATGGTTGATAAGCGAATATCTCTCCAACTATACACATTGGGCTTGATAATTGCTTTGTTTGGTTCTTCAGTATCACTTTGTGCCAAACCTGTACTTGAAACTCCAACTCCAGTTCCATTGCCATTACTGTATCCGGTCTCAAACTT
>CANQOD010000075.1 GCA_947625395.1 uncultured Bacilli bacterium | reverse complement strand
CCCGCCGAAGACCCGGCACCGGCTGTATCACCCAGGTCAGCGAGCATTGCTACGAGGGCAAATACTCCCCCCGCCTGCCCAACGGCACCCGCTACACCAAATCCGTCTACGCCCCCACCTACGCCGAGTGCGAGAAGAAGCTGGAGGACCTAATCGCCGAAGTCAAGCCGGAGGTAGATAAGCTGAAGCGGGAGATGAAGGCAGGGATGGGGACATCAAAAACTGCGACGCAATAAGCAAAAAAGGCCGTTCCGAGGTATGACGGAGCGGCCTTTTGCATGAGTATATGGATGCAGGAAATTACTGGAACACGAAAAAGCAAGCTGGAATATGGCGAAAACGCACGAAAAAGCAGGCTGAAGTTTCGGTCAAATGAGATGTTTCAGAAATCAAACCCATTTTATCGGGAGGTATAATCATTGCTCCTCCAAAAAGCCAATAAAAGTGTGATAATATAACATGATTTTATATATAAAAATGTGATGCATGCCCATAAAACGGCTTTTTAATGCATGTGATTGTTGGGGCAGGGAAACACTGGAACACGGAAAAATAGATTCGAGAGGGCGAAATTATCACGAAAAAGCTAGGCGAACTGGAAACACCGTATTTTTCCGACGATTGGAGGAATTTTATTCCGATGATTGGCAGGGAGCGGGTCAAAATTGGGGCAAGGAAAAGTAATCCTTCATTCTTCTATTTGGGGATAGAATGCAGAAAATTATTCACTACTTCTTGACTTTATCTATTTTGGACAGTATACTGTATTTATACAAGATGGTAAAGGTATACCACTATATATAGAAAGGGATATTATGGGCGGAAAAGAAGGCAGTAGAGGATATTATTATCAAGGAATTGTTGCGGTAATAGAGGCGCTTAAGCGTCATGATTGGACTCATATTTATGTTGAATTTCCCACTAGTGGTGATAAGGTAGATATTGCATTTCAAAATGAAACAACATTTACTGATGCTTATCAGGTTAAATCAACGGTAAACTCATTTGAACGGGCTGACATTCGAAATTGGCTAAAGGAAATAACTAGTGATTTTCAATGCCACAATTATCAATTAATCTTGATTGGAAACTGCACAGTTTCGGCACAAAAATATATCAATGCCGTTAGAAAATATCAAGATGGGACAATTGATGCTGAAGTAAAAAAGCAACTTGACAATTCAGATGAACAATTACTAAGCGAAAATAGGATATTCTTTGATATCTTGCCTTTTGATACTGATAAGTTGAAAAGTTTGGCTAGAGATGCTCTGTGGGATTATACAACTTGTGCTGAGATTCCTCTTGAGAGACCACAAGCGGTTTTTCTTGTTGATGCATTGATTGAAGGCAAAATACTTCTAGCAACAGAGGGCAAATATATTGAACGCGAAGAGTTTAGGAAGAATATAGACGAACGTATTAATCTCTTTATAAAGAAAAGCACAAAAAAACGAGAAAAAATTGGAATTCTGTCTTTTCGGAGAGGCACAGACCCAATTCAGCAAGAAATGCAGACATTGGATCTACGGGATAAATTTGATGGGCGTTGTTTGAAACGTGGATTGAATTGGAATGTTGACATAGGAATCCCGGTGCAAAAATATCTTAACGCAAACACGAATCATTATACGGCATATCAAATTTACATAGACGCCCACGCGGCAATAGCTTTCGCAGCAGGGCGTGTATTTGATACAAAAGCTGGGGTAGATATTTGTCCTGTCCAAAAAACAACTTCTGGCTCGGAACTATGGGACGCTAATATATCAGGCCATACTGAATATCCCCAGTGGGATATTGAACAGAAAGTAAATAATGAGAACAGCTCGGATACTGCTTTAATTTTAAATCTTAGCCATATTATTGAAGCGGATGTGATTCGGTATATTAGATCAAACAACATTCCAATCAGGAATACATATATTTTCACACCTCATATTAATGGAGGTACGGTTTTATCTGTAAAAAATGGTACGCATGCTCTATTGCTAGTTACGGAACTTATCAAGGTCTTATCAAGCCGAGATTCACAAGAAAAGCAAGCCTATATTCATATTTTTGCATCTGCTCCTAATGCATTTATGTTTATTTTAGGGCAACAGTCACGAACATTAGGTAAATGTATCATATACGAGTATGATTTTGAGCAGCGAGGAAACTGCTCCTATATTCCAGCTATTATTTTTGATGGGAGGGAAGAGCTTGAATGAGTGCAATTCCAACATATTTTGAGGATTTTCTGACTAACATTCGCTTACCTGAAGATATACGAAATGAGCTTATTTCTGCGCATACGAAGCTTCGGGAGCGACTTGAAGCTGATGATATTACAAAAGATCTGCTTATTGATAGTTTTTTGCAGGGTAGTTATGCAAGATCGACTTGCATTAAACCTACCCCTGGGAAAAAAGTTGATGTTGATGTGATTGCGGTAACAAATATAAATCACGAAACGACATCGGCGAAGGACGCATTTGATATTGTCATGCCGTTCGTAGAAAAATATTATGAGAATTATAAGCAGCAAAAGAGATCAATTGGTATTTCGTTGCCTAAAGTTGACATAGATTTAGTAATAACTGCAGCTCCGAGCGAGGAACTAGAAAAAGCAATTAAGTCTGCTGGACTGTCTTCTGCCTTTACAGTTGATGACCTTTCTGGCTACCAAAAACCACTTATTTCAAGGGAACGGCTTAATTTACTTGAATCCTTTTTTGATAAAGGGAATGATAACCAGAAATGGAAAGAGGAGCCATTACTTATTCCGGATTTTGATGAGAACAAATGGTTTCGTACACATCCTTTGGAACAAATCCGTTGGACAAGAGAAAAAAACCAATTATGTAATGGCTACTATGTAAATGTGGTAAAGGCGATTAAGTGGTGGAAAAAGTTAGAACTTCCCAACCTCAAACATCCCAAAAGCTATCCTTTGGAACATTTTATAGGAGAATGTTGTCCGAACGGGATTAACAGTGTGGCAGAAGGAATTGCAAAGACATTCCAAAATATTGTACAACATTATAGCCAAAAACCTTTTCTGCCAGACAGAGGTGTTCCAGAGCATGATGTATTTGAAACACTTTCAGAAGAAGATTACAAGGAGTTTTATAAGGCCGTTTGTAGATGTGCTCCAACCGCTCAAAGAGCATTTGCCTGCGATAACACAGAATTAAGCGTTACTCTTTGGAGGTCTTTCTTTAAGAATTGTGAAGAGTTTCCAACTTATACTGGGAAGCCTGGCGGTTTTACTCCGAGGAAACGAGAAAGTGAGTATGTGCCTACAGGGAGGTTTGGATGAGCCAATATCCAACAGAAGAGATGAGACGTGGGCGGCGTAGAATTGAGGAAATTTCGGCAATTACTTTGCTCAAAGACTGGACTTGGGATGACGCTACTGAACAGTTTTATATTTGTTTCAACATTTGCCTTGAACATGATTATAAAAATATTCAAAAAATAACAGAGTGGTATGTTACATCTACGGCATTGTATCCATTTGGTCCAATCTCTATATATCCCAGCTGCCAGAATAGTATTACAAAAACATTTCCTCATCAATCTATCAATGCATTTGAAGAAAAAAATCACTTATGGAGAAAAGGCAAACTTTGCGTTGACTTAATTGATCACACATTAGGAAACCGTACAATCGAAAGAGAGCCGTTCACGACTGATGAACGACTCTACTGGAATTTGCAAAGGGCTGTTTTGTGGGTTCGTGCTGTTTCGGAAGATAAGTTGATATCAAACGGGGATTTTTTTGAACTTCCTGATTTCCCAATAAACAGTAATACTGTTTTTGCGTTTCAAGAAGACACTGTCTCGATGATGATTTGGGAGGAAATAGAAGAATCGTTTGGCATTGCGAAAGTGATTCGAAGAGATTCAGAAAATGGGATTCCTGTAGATGTTATACATAGCTATTGGTCGATTGATTTAAAAAAGGAACTGTATGTGCCCGCTTGGGGATCAACAGTGAAAGAATCCTGTGACTATGAAGAAGCGCTCTGGATCAAGCTTTCAGAAGTTCCAGTTATTAATGGCTGGCAGGCACCTGTTGATTTAGGTGGCTTAAAGGACATTTGCCTATCTCAGGGATTAGATTTACTAGAAATATTAAAACAGTTTGCCCCAAGAGCCAGAGACAAAAAGCATCATTTGCTCCTTCTTGGCTTTCCGATACCAAAGAGGGTCGGAGAAGACCCTTATGAATTGACATGGCAAGCTATTCGACTGCCGATGTTATCCTGCGGAAAATACACAAACTGCGGTTCCCGTCCAGGGAAAAAGCGCAGCAAATCACTCACACATGGAGCGGCAAGAGGGTTTCGCCCAAATGAAATAGGATGGTGGTTAACTGACCAGAATACCATTCTTAAAGATAGTATGGAATTATCATGGTTAACAAGTGAGAATTGGAGCTCACGCACGATCAAAGGCCGTGGTATGCTTCCAACTGAATTTGCGGAACAACGTATCGCTATTATCGGACTTGGAAGTTTGGGCTCTGCTATAGCAGAGCTTTTAGTTCGTGCTGGAGCATCGCATCTTACATTAATTGATGGTGATATACTTGCAACCGGAAACCTATGTCGTCACACATTAGGCTTAACGGAAATATATCATTCAAAAAGCCAGTGTATCGCTGAACGATTAATAAACATTGATCCAAATGTGCGTGTTAAGTATGTAGACGAATACCTGTCCTTAAATGATAATAAAGATATTGTACCTGATATGAGCAAGTGTGATATGATTATTGATACCACTGGAGAAGATAATGTATTAGCTATGCTGTCTTCTGTACGATGGAAGCATAGTGTTTTCTTATGTTCAAGCTCGGTTGGCCTTGGAGCAAGACGACTGTATATTAATCTACAACATGAGAATAAACCGGATTACGGAGATTTTCTGAAGCTCACTCGACATTACTTTCAGAAAGATATGCACGATAATCACGAGGAACTCCCACGAGACGGTATCGGCTGCTGGCACCCGTTATTTCCAGCACGTGCGGATGATATGTGGTTTGCAGCGAGTACTACAGTTAAGGCTATAGAATCATTTATGATCGCTTATAAGAAGTACAAAAGTAGAGAAATATCATTGATATATAGAATAATCCAAAAAGACAATGTATTTGCCGGAATACGATTAATAAAGAAAAAATACAGGAATTGATTAAATGAACGAAATCCAATATTTCGAAAGTAAAGATAAGAATTTGGGCATTCAAATCTCTATTCAACTTATACAAAAACTCCATAACATATGCAAGAAAGCATATCCTTATGAAACAGGCGGAATTCTTATAGGCAGGTATTCAGAAGATTTAAAATGGGCTCAAATAATGACTGTATCAGAAACGCCATTGAAATCAAACCGAAGTCACATATCATTTACTCGCAATAGTCACGGCATAACTCTGATATTGAAAAAATACTGGGAAGAGAAACAATACTATCTGGGTGAGTGGCATTATCATCCCGGAGCATCATCATTACCTTCTGAATTAGATAAAAAGACTATGTTCATGCTGTCAAGAAGCACAAAACTGCATTGTCCAGAACCTATATTATTTGTCGTTGGAGGGAATATTAACGAATGGAATCACTATGCTGGGGTGTACAAGAGAAATGAGGAAATCATTCTTAAAGAGGTTTAAAAAAGCACTATAGAAATCAAAAATGATCATTATAGTTGCTTTCTCTACTTATTAATTAACGACTTGAAAAAACAGAACACAGAATAATTGCTCACAAAGCCCCCGTTTTCTTCTAAAAAAGGAGAGAAGAGATGGTAAACATTTTTCCGACGATTGGCGGCAGGAACCCTCAAAAATTGTGACGCTATAAGCAAAAATATGGGAGTGGGGGAGGGGTGATGTGGTCAAACAAATTCGTCAACTGTGGTATTCCATGTGGTCAACGGAAAATCTGAAAATTTTATAATAACTTTTTACCCCGAAAAGTACAAAAAATCCCTGATTTCTCACGAAATCAGGGATTTTCAATGGTGGAGACTGCTGGACTCGAACCAGTGACCTCCTGCGTGTGAAGCAGGCGCTCTAACCAGCTGAGCTAAGC
>CANQOD010000074.1 GCA_947625395.1 uncultured Bacilli bacterium | reverse complement strand
CGCGAGCCGATAAACCTTTTCAACTCAGTTATTTGATAGGAGTCTTACTGCTTTATGATGCTCAAAAGAAAATTAGGTTTTAGTCTTTGCCTGCTCCTCATCTATGGCAGTGGCATGCTTCTTCTTTCTAAAACAAAGCCCGCAGAATTTTCTAAAATCAGTCGTGACGTCGTTGAAACAATCAGTCCTGGAAACAAGCAAGAGAAAGGAACACAAGAGGCCATTGGAACTTTAACAATTCCAAAAATTCATTTGGTCAAACCACTTTTTGCGATGGAGAGTCCCAAAAACGAAGTCAATCAAAATGTAACAATTTTAAAAGGTTCAACTTATCCCAATCAAGACAACAGTCAGTTGTTTCTAGCAGCACATTCGGGGACAAGCTCTATTTCCTATTTTAAAGACTTAAATCAATTAAAACGAGGCGATACTTTTGAGGTGCTTTTTCAAAATAAGACTTACACCTATCAAATTGAACAAATTGAAAGTCAAGAAAAAACGGGACATATCGAAGTACCTCTCAATCAACAAAAACAGGCTATTTTAACTACGTGTCACCCCACGAAAAAAAATCAACAACTGATTGTCATTGCGAACATCCAAAAAGAAACAGGTTCTGAATTTTGAACCTGTTTAATTTTGAATTCGAATCTCGTCATGGTCAAGAACAAATTGAATTGTATCACCATAAGCGATATTTCCTTCAATGATTTTTCTTGCCAATGGACTTTCAATTTTTTTACTGACAACCCGTTTTAATGGACGAGCACCATAAAAAGCATCATAGCCCTCTTCCACCAAGCGTTCTTTAACTTCTTGTGTTAATGCAAGATGTAAATCCCTATCTTTTAGACGAAGTTCTAACTCTTTTAATAATTTTTCTAAAATTTGGTAAGTCACTTCTTTAGAAAGTGGATGAAAGAGAAGAATCTCATCAACACGGTTAAGGAACTCAGGACGGAACGTATTTTTCAATTCCTGTAATACCAGTTCATTCTTTCCCTCTAAAATATGTTCACTACCAAGATTAGAAGTCATAATGATAATGGTATTTTTAAAATCAACAGTTCGACCATTGGAATCTGTAATTCTACCATCATCTAGGATTTGAAGCAATAAGTTTAAAACTTCAGGATGGGCCTTTTCAATTTCATCAAAGAGGACAATACTATAAGGATTTCTACGAACAGCTTCTGTCAATTGTCCTCCCTCTTCATAACCCACATAACCTGGAGGAGAACCAATCAATCTTGATACACTGAATTTTTCCATATATTCACTCATATCAATGCGAACCATATGCTTTTCATCATCAAATAAAGCATCTGCTAAACTTCTTGCCACTTCTGTTTTTCCAACACCAGTAGGACCTAAAAAGATAAAGGAACCAATCGGACGATTTGGGTCTTTAATGCCACTTCTTGACTTCAAAATGGCTTCACTCACTAAATGCAGTGCTTCATCTTGACCAATCACTCTTTTAGCAAGCGTTTTTTCAAGATTTAATAATTTTTCTTTTTCACCACTTAACAGTTTACTTAAAGGAATGTTTGTCCATTTAGAAATCACCATACAAATATCTTCTTCACTGACTGTATCACTCAAAAGTTTCCGTTCATCTTTTTCTTTTAATTCCTGAAGTTCCTTTTCTAAGCGTGGAATTTCACCATGACGGAGTCGTGCCGCAGTTTCAAGGTCATATTCATTTTCTGCTTGTTCTAAATCAAATCTTGTTTTCTCCAGTTCTTGTTTCTTTTGATTGATTGTTTCAAGAAGATGTTTTTCTTCTTGCCAAGAGGAATTGAACTGTTGTTCTTTGGCTTTTAGCTCTTCAAGTTCTTTCTTAATTGCTTCTTTTCGTTCCATAGAAAGCTTATCTTTTTCTTTTTTAATTGCTTGTTCCTCAATTTCAAGACGCATAATTTTTCTAGTTAAACTATCTAACTCATTAGGTACAGAATCCATTTGTACACGAATGGTGGCACAAGCTTCATCCACTAAATCAATCGCTTTATCCGGAAGATAGCGGTCAGTGATATAACGGTTAGAAAGATTGGCTGCAGCAACTAAGGCTTTATCATGAATCGTAACACCATGATGAATTTCAAATCGTTCTTTTAATCCTCTTAAAATCGTAATGGTATCCAATACAGTTGGCTCACTGACTTTTATCTTTTGAAATCTTCGCTCTAAAGCACCATCTTTTTCAATATATTGACGATACTCATTTAAGGTAGTGGCACCAATGACATGAATTTCACCACGAGCTAACATCGGTTTTAAAATATTTGAAGTGTCCATTGCCCCTTCTAAATTTCCAGAGCCTACAATCGTATGAATTTCATCAATAAACAAAATGATTTGTCCATCGCTTTTCTGAATCTCTTTCAAAACATTTTTCAAACGTTCTTCAAATTCCCCACGATATTTTGCTCCTGCTATTAAGCTAGCCATATCCAGTTCCCAAATGATTTTTTCTTTTAGACTAGATGGCACATCACCTTTCACAATTCGAAGAGCAAGTCCCTCAACAATGGCTGTTTTTCCAACACCTGGTTCACCAATTAAAACAGGGTTATTTTTCGTTTTTCTCGATAAAATTCTCGTAATTGCTCTGATTTCTTCATCTCGGCCAATGACGGGGTCAATTTTACCATTTTTCACAGCTTCATTAATATTACGACCATATTTTTCTAATACATTTTCTTCTTGTTCTTGTTGTGGATACATAGAATCTCCTCCTTTTCTCTTCCTATTATACCCATTTTTTAGCAATTGTCAACATAGAGTGCTAAAAATAAGAAAGGAATAAAAAAAGAGAGGAAAAGAAGAAAAGGGAATGCATGGGAAGAAACCAAAAAAAGAGAACGAAATGGAGGAAAGGAAAACAAAAAAAAGAAAAGAAAGGGAATTTTCTCTTTCTCTTCACTAAAACATTTTCCGCCGATGGTCTCCCTCAATATGTTTTCTTTCTTCTTGTTCTCGAAAGATTTCATCCATTGCATCTATATCGCTTTGGGGAGCAAAATCCTCTTCTCCACCTGTATATTTCTTTCGAAAGTGTTCTTCAAAATCAGACGTAGTAGAAGAAGAACTTGACGTTTGGGTGCTTCCTAAATCCACATTGGTTTCTTTTGTTTCAGCTTTTCTTCTTTCTATTTTGTGATTCATCTCTTGAGCCACCTTTTGAGAAGCAGCATTCATTTCATCAAGTGAATATGGTTTTTCTAAAGGACTTACAATCTCTTTTTCCGAAATACTTAACACATGATTTTTAGAAAATTCTTCTTTCGTCCTAAAAAAGTTTTCTCCTGAAACATTTTCAGCATCATAAGTAGGGTCAAAATAGAACCAGTCATGATTGATTTCTATTCTAACAACCCCATGGTCACTATCTTCCCCACAAACTTTTTTACGGAGGTCTTGACTGCACTGTACAACTTGAGAATGAATGCCAACTGCTTTTAATAAGTAATGAAACATATTACAGTAACCCTCACAAACAGCCTTTTTCTCTAAAATTGCATTGTAGCTAGATTGTCTTCTATTCAATATCGTTGTAACTTTTCTATCATGTTGCTGTTGGGCTCTTTTTAACGCGTCGTTCTTTTCGCCCTCTGTTGCTGCTTTCAGTGCTTCATGGTCATATTGGATATAATTCACTAGATAGGTATAAATCGCTGTAATTTTTTCTAAATCAGAAAAATGAGGCTCGATGGTGAAGTCTAAAATCTGTTGGGCTTCTTGATACATTTTTTCCATTTGAAGCGTATTTAACTTCGTGACATCAATATCACTCATATTTTCTTGCCAATCACAGACAAAGCCCGCATCTTTGGTCGCAGAAAGAAGCATTTGATGGATGTTTGGATACTGTCTTTTTAAAAAAGGATAGCAATCAAAATCCAAATGCAAATTCGTAAGGCCTTGTTGGAGCATCTTTTCAATAGCAAACGTTGGATGGAAAGCACTGTTGTTCACTAGCGTCAGTTCACTTAATGCAGATAGTTCTTCTATCCCTTTCACTTCTTTTAGTTTTGGATTTCCTTTTAGCGTAAGAGAAGAAAGCTGATGAAGTCCTGTCAAATCAAGTGTTTCTAATTGACAATCATTATCAATTTCTAATATTTCTAAATTTTTTAATTCCTTTATAAAGGAAAAATCTGTAATTCCTACTTGATAAAGCCAATAACGTAAATCAGCTTTATCATCTTCAGTATAAGTATCCTTAGCAGACGTAGACTTGATAACAAGCTGCTTTAAATGAGGACAGTACTTTGCTATCCAAGAAATATCTGTGACACGTCTTGTTATCTCTAAATTAGTAACACTTGCTAATTGTTCCTTTGTAAATACCGTTAAAGACGTCATTTCACTCTCTTCTAGATGGAGTTGTTTGCGAATTTGTTCCGCTAATTTCTCATTTTGAATATCAATTCTTTCAGTCATATCTTGCTCCTTTTACTTTTTGAGTTGATGACAAAAATCTGTCCACGTAGAACAAATCCGTGTTATTTTTTCTGTTTCATGCTCCTGATACACGATTTCATTAGTCTTTTTCAAGAAACCGATGCGATTTCCAAAAGCATCTTGGCCCACCGTGATTATGGGACTCTTTTCAGGAGTTTGATTAAAGCGCAAAATAAAGTCTTGGTCTTCCTCATTGAACGATAACAAGCCACCAAAGACTTTTTCCTCATGATTCGGAAGAAAAAATAGATATTCATCAGGAGTGCCCGCATTATTTTCGAGTACACATTCTTGAAAATCGACTGGGAATTGATACTGCAGTTGTGCCTCTACTTTTTGTATCTTTTCAAGACTTGTTGGAATCACATACTTCCATCGTTTCATCATCATAAACCTCCTCTTTTATTTTTCCTTGAGCATTTCTAAAGCTTTCTGTAGTTGTGTATCATCGCTTTCGAGTCCTGTCGTCAAATAAGCTTCGCTTTGTTCCACTTCAATCGTTGGGGAAACACCAATTTTATCAATCCAATTTCCTTTCGCAGTATACCATTTTTCAGTCGTGTATTTAATGGTATCTCCGTTTTTTAACGTCATACTTTTTTGAACAGTTCCTTTTCCATACGTTGTCATTCCAACCACTTCTGCTTGATAAGTTTCTTTCATACAAGAAGCCAAAATCTCTGAAGCAGAAGCACTGGATTCATTCGCTAACACCACCACAGGATAACTTCTACTTTCCTTGCTCAATGCATAAACTTTTTTCTTGATACCGCTTTCATCTGTTTGATATAGCACTTGTTTTTTATTCAAAAATAAGGATAAAATCTCTGAAACTTGCGTTAAATGTCCACCCGGATTATCCCGCACATCAATAATGAGAGAAGTGATAGACTGTTTTTCTAATTGACGCAATGCTTGGGCAAACTGTTTCGCCGTATTCGCCGCAAAAATATCGATTTTGATAAAACCAATCTTCTTTTGATTTTCTTCATACATCTTCGCTGTCACAGAAGATAGTTCAATTTCTTCTCTTGTCACGCTTACTTCTTTCTGTTCTTCTTTTCTTTGAATGGTCAATTTCACAGTAGTTCCCTTTTTTCCTTTAATCAATTGAGAAATTTCTGTCGTTGAAAGACCTGTAATCTCTTTCCCATCTACCGCTTTTAAAACATCGCCCTCTTGAATGCCTGCTTTTTCAGCAGGACCTTTGGCAATGATGTCTACAAAGGAAGCAACCTCATTTTCCCATTTGAGTGTTGTTCCAATTCCAATATATTTCCCATCAATTTGTTCATTAAAAGACGTGGAAGCTTCTCCCTCAATGTAACTAGAATAAGGGTCTTTTAAATAATCCACCATACCCTCAATCGCCGCATCCACAAGCGCTTCTTTATCGAGTTTTTCATAATATTCATCCACTAAATTCTGATAAGTAGAAATAAACTCCTTTAATTCAGAGGGTGCTTTACTTCCTGTGACTGTTGTTTTTACATAATTCACTGCATTTCCAATGACAAAGCCAAAAAGAATTGAAATCACCATAATAATCGTTACTTCTAAATAATTAAAGCCTACTTTTTTTTCTACTACAACTTCTCTAATTTCTTCTTCTATCTCTTCATTTGTTTCTTTTTTTCTTGGCATCTTGCTTCACTCCTAGTCTTCTT
>CANQOD010000073.1 GCA_947625395.1 uncultured Bacilli bacterium | reverse complement strand
TTATTTAGTCAAAGATAGAAAACCGAACCGAAAAGAATTTAAAGACGCATTATCCAAAAAGCAACTTTTAAAAATCATCAAAGAGGGTGTAATTGGGATTCAAACACTTTACTTGCGCAAAAAGAAAATGATAGAAGCTATCAAAAACAGTGATGCGGATATTTTCATTGCAACAAGAGATATTTTAGATGAATGGCTTTCTTTATATGGACAAGAAAAGGCCCTCAAAATAGGTTGGGAACATAATCATCACCATCAGAATGAAAAATACGCACGTGAAATTATTCGTTCCTGTAAAGATTTAGACCAGCTTGTTTTAGTATCCAAAGACTTGGAAAAATTTTATCAACAGAAAATGAAACCTTATCATTGTAAATGTGTCTATATTCCAAATATGCTTGAAAATGTTCCCAAAAAAGTTTCCCCACTCAATGAAAAGAGATTTATTTCTGTAGGACGTCTTTCTAAAGAAAAAGGCTATATGGATTTAATCACGATTGCCAAAACACTCAAAAATCGTTATCCTGATTGGCATTTAGAAATCATAGGGGATGGTCCGGAAAGAGAAGCCATTGAAAAAGAAATCAAAGTCAAAGGCTTAACCTCTTATGTAACGCTTCATGGCTTTCAAAAAAGTGATGCCATTGCCAAGCTCCTGCATCAATCTTCTATTTATTTAATGACTTCTTATACAGAAAGCTTTGGAATTGTTCTTTTAGAGGCGATGAGTCATGGAATTCCTTGCATAGCTTATGATTCTGCGGAAGGTGCAAGAGAAATTATTCGAAGTGGATATAATGGCTATTTAATCAAGCATCGCAACAAAGAAGCTTACTTAAAGAAAATCGACGATTTAGTCAAACAACCTAAAATACGAAAGCAGTTAGGAAAAAATGGTAGAGAAAGCATCGAAACGTATTTACCTGAAAACATCATGACTTCATGGCTTTCTTTATTAGAACAGGGGGAGAAATAAAATGCGTGTGATGTTTATTGCAAGTACAGGCGGTCATTTAGCGGAACTTTTACAGTTGAAAAACTTATTGAAACAATATGATTCATGCTTAATTACGGAAAAAACAGCTTCCAATCTTACGTTAAAAAAGAAATATAAAAATGTTTCTTATTTGATTTATGGCACCAAAGACCATCCGCTTACTTATCCTTTCAAATTACTTGCCAATTGTTTTAAAAGCCTTTTTCTTTATTTTAAATATCATCCTGATTACATAGTGACTACCGGTGCGCATGTCGCAGGACCAATGTGCTGTATTGGAAAAATTTTTGGCAGTAAGATTATTTTTATTGAAACCTTTGCCAATATTCATTCTAAAACCGTCACTGGAAGAATTGTCTATCATTTTGCCGATGTCTTTATTGTACAGTGGAAAAGCATGTTGAACGAATATCCAAAAGCACATTATGAGGGGTGGATTTATTAATGATTTTAGTCACATTAGGAACACAAGATAAGTCATTTGTACGACTGTTAAAAACGATTGAGAAAGCAAAAAAGAAAGGAATTATTCAAGATGAAATCGTTGTGCAAGGCGGCTATACCACCTATCAAAGCGATGCTTTTCAAGTCTTTGATTTAATTCCAATGGAGGAATTTGAACAACTCATGGATGAAGCTTCATTGGTCATTACCCATGGTGGCGTAGGTTCGATTCTAACTGCACTTCAAAAAGGAAAAAAAGTGATTGCTGCGCCACGTTTAAAAAAATATAAAGAACATACAAATAATCATCAAATCGAAATCGTGGATGCTTTTGCCAAAGAGGGCTATCTATTACCCTTAAAAGATTTTTCCCAATTTGCCAAAATCTATAAAAAAAGCCAAACGTTTCAACCCAAAAAATATACCAGTCATCAAAAACAGTTTGAAAAAGCGATTGAGGGATATTTAGTAGAACATCAAAGTTGGTACAATCGTTATAAAGAGGGACTCCTTTATTTGTTTTTCGGTGGTTGTACTACGCTTATCAATTTGCTTGTCTTTTATCTTTTAGATTTATTACAAGTAAATCCTTATTTGAATAATACGATTGCTTGGATAGTTGCTGTTTTATTTGCGTATGTGACCAATAAGTATTTTGTCTTTGAAAGCAAAGAAAAAAAAGGGAAAAAAGCAGCCCAAGAACTCGGTTCATTCTTTGTCGCAAGAGTACTTTCTTATGGGATTGATATGGGTGGACTTTATCTTTTCTATCAGCTTTTGTCTTTCCCTAAAATGCTTGTTAAAATTGGAATGAACATTGTTGTTATTCTTTTCAATTATATTGTCAGTAAACTTTTTATCTTTCGAAAGAAAGAGATTCACTCAAGAAGTTGAGCTAAAAAGAATTTTAGGAAAAAGAATTTTGCCTTAGAAACGACCGTTTTCTACTTTACAAAAAGCCTATTTTTTGGTATTTTAGTAGAAGAATTGCGAGGTAGTATAATGACGAAGAAGAAAAAATTAATCATCATAGGAAGTTGTGTGGTTGTTTTTCTTAGCTTTGTCTTTTTTGTTTTATTTTTTATCTTTGATTTTTTAGATGACAAAGATAAAACAAGAAAAGAGATGAAGAAAATTCAAGAAGAATATTCCGCTTTTAAAACAAGTATTGAAAATTATAATACAGCAAGAGATAAAGTATATATGGACTTATTTGATGTGTTGTATTTGAATACGATGGAAGAGATGGATACCCAAAATAGAGAAGTATTAAAAGCAACTGAGCAAGTAGTAAAAGAGGTAGAAAAAACTTCTTCTTCTTTGAAGAAAGCTTGTGAGGGCGTCATTTATCCGGATGTTTCTATCAATACAAAGTGCTCCTCTTTTGCCCTTGCTTATGAACAAGTGGTGAATAGTTATGTCAGTGATGTGGCAAACTTTAATGAGCAAATCAAAAAATATAATGAATGGGCAAAAGAACAGCAAAGAACAGAACTTGCAAAATATGAAACAAAATTGAAATACATAGACTATAACAAGGACAAAACTTATAGTGGAAAGGAAGAAAAAGATGCCAAAGAATGAGATTGAAAAGTTATTTGATGATTCTTCCTTAGAAGAACAACAACAAGAAACGCTTTCTTTAGAGAACACGCAAACAGAAATACCATCAACGAAAAAAGAACAGAAAAAACAGGAAAAAATGGTTCGAAAAGAAGCGAAGAAAAGACAAAAAGAAGCAAAAGCACTCGCAAAAAAAGCAAGAAAAATAGAGAAAAAAGAAAAAAGAAACGAAACAGGCAAGAAAGAACATCGAAAATTATCGCTTGGAAAGAAGCTAGCAATTCTCTTTGGAAGTCTTTTTGTAACAGGACTTGCTTGTCTTGCGTTCTTGTTTTATGGTCCTTGGGATGGCTTTCGAAATTTTTGGATTACTTCGGCAATGACGACGATGACACATCAGTATTTAGCAACCTTTCTTTATAGTGATGCGACCATTCAAAAAGTGTTAGAAAAAAATAAAATCATTGAAGCGAGTGGTGAAAGCAATCCGGATTTGATTGAATTTAAACAATATACTGGAAAGCATATGATATATGCTTCTAAATTCGAAGAACAAATTTTAAAAAAAGATGAGGGCAATGACTTATTTAAAGTCATTGATATTGCTGGGAAAGGGTACCAAGGTTACTTAGTAGCGATTTATGACCCCTCAAGAGTCAGTATTGCAACAACCCGATATTTAAGAAGAACAGGAGAACTCATTACAACTGTCGCAGAAAGAGAAGGTGCTAGAATTGCGATGAATGCCGGTGGATTTTATGACCCTGACTGGAATAGTAATGGTGCACTTCCACATGGAACTGTGATTCAAAATGGCCAAGTTGTCAGTGATTATCAAGATGCCAATATGGCTGGTGGAATGGTTGGTTTTACCAATGACAATAAATTATTATTAGGACATTATAGTGCGCAAGAAGCGATTAATGCTGGTTATCGTGATGCGGTTGAATTTGGACCATTCTTAATTGTCAATGGTAAAAGCTCTTTTGTCAAAGGCAATGGTGGTTGGGGCATTGCACCTCGTACTGCGATTGGGCAAAGAAGTGATGGTATTGTTTTATTCTTAGTCATTAATGGTCGTCTTGCTTCTAGTATTGGCGCTGATATGGGCGACCTTACAGAAGTCATGGAAAATTATGGCGCTATCAATGCTGCGAATATGGATGGTGGAAGTTCTACCGAGCTTGTGATTGATAATAAGATTGTCAATCATCCTGTTGCCGCAGGAGTCAATGGTTTAAGAACCATGCCTACCTTTTGGATTGTGAAATAAGGGCGTTAGAATGCAAGGCCCTTTTTCTTTTAAAGAAAAAAGAAAAAGAAGCACACATAAAAAATTGAAAAATATTGAAAAAATTGAGAACATTTTAAAAAATTCGAGAAAATTCGAGGGAAACTTGAGAAGATTCGAGAAAATTTTGAGTGTCCTTTTTCGAAAGCCGACAAAAAAAGGAGAAGCTTATTGCTTCTTTTTTTGAATTTTGCTATAATGCAAATAGAGTTAAAAAGGTGGAAGTTGCATGAAGAAAAAAGTGAAAGAAATTTCAACAAAAAAAGTGAAAAATAACCCAAAGAAGAACAGAAAAAAAACAAAAAAAATCATGGGAAGAGCCGAATTCTTATTCAATGTCATCAGTCTTTTAATACTAATAGGAATCGGTATTTATTTTGGAGGAAGAAGTCTTTACTATTATTCTCTTCATACGAAAGCTTCTTCAAAAGAAGCAGGAACTTTGGTTGAAAAAGTTCTAGAAATGAACGAACCAACACAAAAGGAAAATGGCTTTCACCAATTAGAAGATGGTTATTTATTTGTCGGTCAAGTCGAAAATAATTATGTTCTTTTTTCCAATCGTCTTTTCCGAATCTTACGAATTAATGAAAATCATTCCATGAAATTAGTCACCGAAGACAATCAAACGATTTTAACACTTGGGGATGTGGATACTTATGAGGGCTCTAATTTAGAAATTTGGTTAAATAAAGAAGAACAAATTGAACAAAGTGGTGTGTTTTATCGGAGCCTAACAGATGCATATAATAATTTAGTGGAAACAAAATATTGTGAGGGAACACTCGAAAATAATCAAGTGACTTGTGCTGGAAAAAAGAAAAAAGCTTATGTGACGCTACTCAGTGTCGATGATTATTTAGAAGCACATGGAAACAATAGTTTCTTAAACAACGGAAAATATACATGGTTGTTAGGAAAACAAGAAGATGCTTTTCTTTACTTAAGTGAGGATGGAAAAATTGGTAAATCTAGTCTAGATGAGGGATATGGGGTTCGTGCAGTCATTACACTCGATGCTAGAATGCGCTATGTCAGTGGTGATGGTACCAAAGAAAATCCATATCGTGTACAAGAAAACAATCCAACAAAAGTAGGTAGCTATGTGCAACTTGGCAATGATGTTTATCGTGGTTACCGAGAAGATGATAATTTGCTTTATTTAGCCCTTGACCAATATGCCATGCAAGACAATCAAGAACTCGTGACCCATTACAATGTCTTAACAACGCAGTTTGACCCAAGAACCAATACAAATATTGCATATTATCTCAATAATACCTATCTTTTCCAATTGCCATATCGCGATTATTTACAAGATTTTCAAGTTTATACCGGTGAAATCAGTCGAGAAACTGGCATGACTTATCTCAATCAATACACTAACTTTGAAACAGTAAAAATTGGTCTTTTATCCATTGCGGACATCAAAACGAATCCACTTCTAACGGATTACTATTTATCCAATACAACTTCTTCTGTAGGAGATTCAGCGTATATTTATGATGCTGCAGGACTTTTAAGAGAGGGAGATGTCATTGAACCAAAACATTTTATTCCAACCGTAGCCATTTTAAAGTCCGCAATTCAAAGTGGCGATGGAACGAAAGAAAATCCATATAAGGTGGAGGGTTAATATGAAAAAAAATGTCGAAAAAAAAGTCAAGAAGAAAATCAAATTCAAACATAAACCAGCCAAAGTCACAGTTGCTGTATTCTTGTTAGATGTCCTTTGCGTTTGCGTTTTATGTGTGATTTATCTCAATCCGGAATTCAAAGCTTTTTGGATTCCAACCGCGATGACCACCATGCATCATCAATATCTTGCTTATACATTATATGATGAAGCTGACATCGATCAGGTCATGA
>CANQOD010000072.1 GCA_947625395.1 uncultured Bacilli bacterium | reverse complement strand
GGAGAAAATTTAACCATTCAAGGATTTGTAGAGAATATCAGAGATTTACAATATGTACAGTTTGTTATCTTAAGAGATGAAACAGAGCAAGTGCAAATCACGATTGAAAAAACAGAAGAAAACAAAGAACTGGTTGAAAAAATAAGTACTTTACCTCTTGAAAGTACAGTGCTTGTGAAAGGAACTGTACTCGACAGTCCCAAAGTGAAATTAAGAGGAATGGAAGTAATTCCTACTGCAATAGAAGTAACCTCTGTTGCTCCTTTAGAACTTCCAATTGATATTAAAAATAAAGATGCCGCTTTAAGAGAAACACGACTTGATTATCGTCTATTGGATCTTCGAAGAGCAGAAAACAACTTGTTTTTCCGAGCACAAACACTGATTTTAAATGCGATGCGAAATTATTGGTATGAACATGGATTTATTGAGATTAACAGTCCTAAAATTTGTGCCCAAGCCGCAGAAAGTGGGGCAGAAGTGTTCCATTTGGATTATTTTGGTACGCCAGCCTGTTTGTCTCAATCTCCCCAATTCTATAAGCAAATGGCAATGGCTGCCAATTTTGGAAAAGTGTTTGAAATTGGTCCTGCTTTTCGTGCTGAAAACTCACATACTTCCTATCATGCAACGGAAATTCAGATGATTGATGCAGAAATTTCATGGATTACATCTTGTAGTGATGTCATGGATATGGAAGAAGATTGGTTACGTTCTGTTTTCCAAGTATTAAAAGAAAAAATGGGAGAAGAAATCCATGCGAAAATGGGCATTGAAATTACGGATGCAACTCCGAAATTTCCACGAATTCCACTATTAGAAGCCAAACAAATTATCAAAGAAAAATATGGCTTTGAAAGTGAAAGAAAAGATGACTTAGAACGCAAAGAGGAAGAACTAATTTGCAAATATGCCAAAGAAAAATATGGTAGTGATTTTGTATTTATTACAAAATGGCCATTTTCTTCCCGTCCTTTTTATCACATGAAAGATAGCGAGGGATATAGTGATAGCTATGATTTATTGTATAAAGGCTTAGAAATCACAACAGGAGCGCAGAGAGAACATCGTCGTGATATCTTAGAAAAACAAATCATTGAAAAGGGACTTGATCCAAAGGATTTTGCTTTCTATCTTGATTTCTTCCGATATGGTTGTCCACCTCATGGCGGATTTGGATTTGGTCTTGCAAGATTGATGATGCAAATTTTTGAGATAGATAATATTCGAGAAGCCACCTTTGTTTATCGAGGACCAACGCGCTTAAATCCTTAAAAGAAAAAAGAACACTTAACCCGTTTTAAGTGTTTTTTTCGTTTTCTATTTCTTTTCCTTCATTGACCCGCTTTTCAATGAGCTTAATGATATCATCTTTCATGACGTTAGTGGCATTTTCCCAAACAAGTTCAAAAAAGACACCAAGTCCTGGCAGTGTTACTTCATCTTGTTCTTTGACCGATTCATCAATCGCTCTTTTTAATGCTTCATAATCATCTCCTTTAAAGTTATGAATAATATGATCACGAATTTTTATATCCATTTTTTCATCTCCTTATTCATAAAGTGGCTTGTTCTCTTATAAAATATACAAAGGAATGTCAATTTCAATCATTTTTTTGTTTTACAAATAATGAAAATGTGCTATTCTTGAAATAGGAGGAGATAGATATGCCAATTTGGTTAATTGTTATTATTGTCATTGTTGTTCTTATTCTACTTTGGTTTGTTGGAACCTACAATAGTTTAATCGGTTTAAGAAACAAAGTGAAAGATCAATGGGCACAAATTGATGTACAATTAAAAAGACGTGCAGACTTAATTCCGAATCTTGTTGAAACGGTAAAAGGTTATGCAAAACATGAGAAAGGAACTTTTGAAGATGTAGTCAAGGCTCGAAATAGCTTTGTTGCTGCGAAAACACCAGAAGAGGAAATGAAAGCAGCCGGAGATATTGAGAAGACTGTCAGCAAATTATTTGCTTTGGCAGAAAATTATCCAGAATTAAAAGCCAATGAAAATTTCATCTCTTTACAAGCTGATTTAAAAGATTGTGAAGATAAAATTAGTTTGATGAGACAGTTTTACAATGATGTTGTCATGAAATACAACAATAAAGTAGAAACGATTCCATCTAATATTGTAGCCAATATTTGTCACTTTAAACAATCTACATTCTTTGAAGCAACACAAGAAGAAAAAGAAGTACCAAAAGTATCATTTGAATAAGACTTGTTAAAGACAAGTCTTTTTTAGAAAATGGAGGCGTTCACATGAAAAGAAAAATACTTTTATTTTTGATAACTTGCTTACTTTTATCACCTGTTTTTGTATGGGCGAAAGAGCCTACAGACAAATTTTATATGGACATTACAATTTTAGAAAATGGGGATCTGAAAGTAAAAGAACTTGTCTCCTTAAGTGGAAATTATAATGGTTGGAAAAGAACGATTGAGTTTGCAAATTTAGGAGCACAACAATTTACGGGAATAGAAAGCGACTTTGATGGAAGCAGTATTTATAATGGAACTGCTATTGTGATTGATCAAGTCGCTGATGTCAAAATAGATTCCTCTTTTTCATTTGACTCTATGAATCAATTGAATCGTATTTATCGGAAAGTGACAGGAAGTCCCAATGTTGCTTATCAAGTTTATGAAGAAAATACCAATATCAATGGGGTTGATTTAAAAATTTATAACCCAAGTCAAATGAAGACTGCTTTTTATATTGAATATACAATTTCTGATGCGGTCGTTGTTCATGAAGATGTTGCTGAACTTGCTTGGAATTTGCTAGGTGATTCTTATCAGGAAAATATTGGTTCTTTTGAAGTTAGAGTTCATTTGCCAGAAGAAGATAGCGATTATCGTGTTTGGTTAAAAGGACCACTGAATGGAGAAGTACAAAGACGTGATTCAAAAACGGCTGTTGCTACTTATAATTTTTTAGGGGCATATAATCCAGTAACGATTCGAATGATGTTTGATAAAAGCTTGGTTCCAACTGCTACGAAATATAGTCGTGTGAATGGAAAAAGTTTTATTTTAGCGAGTGAGAAACGAGCAGCAGACCAGGCAAATGCAGAGAGAAAACGTCTGCAAGAACAGAATGCAACATTTTATAGATGGCTTACCATTTGGGGCATTTTCTTCATTGGAAGTCTTGTTTATTTCTATTTTGAACGAAAAAAGAACCGAAAAGCCCATTTCAATCAAGATTACTACCGAGAGTTTCCTGCAGAGTATGGTCCTGAAGTATTAGAGTATTTATTGGAAAAGAATGTAGGAGAAGACGCTTTATCTGCTTGTATTTTATCCCTTGTCGAAAAGAAAGTTTTGGAAGTAAGCGAAGATAAAAGTAAGAAAACAAAAGACTATATTTTCACCTGGAATGGACAAGAAGACAATTTAAGTGAAGTGGAAAAAGAAGTGATTCATTTACTGATTCAAGAAGTTGGAAATGGAACAAGTGTTACTTTGTCTGCTTTTAAACGATATGGAAATAGTTATAGTCATGCCAATAGTTTTATGAAATCTTATCGTCATTTTATTTCTCTTTCGACAAAAGCAGGAAAGAAAGAAGAATTTTTTCAGCCAGCACCCTTTAGTCTTGTTTTAGTTATCATAGCTTGTCTTTTAGGAATTTATATGGTTTTATATAGTTTTTCTCTTGATTTTATTCTCATTGGAATCGTTTTAATGATTCTTTTGATTCTTACGTTTGTTATTGCAATTACAACCAAGTTTTATACGGAAAAAGGAAGAGAAGATTTAGCAAAGTGGAAAGCATTGAAGCATTTCTTGGAAGATTTTTCAACATTTGATAAGAAAGAACTTCCTGAAGTCCCTTTATGGAGTAAATATTTAGTTTATGCCACAGTTTTAGGTTGTGCGGAAACTTTGGAAAAACAGATGAAAGTTAAAATTGATGAAATGCAAATGGATGAAACATTTACTTATGATACGATTTTTTGGAATCGGATGTATTTGTATCACTCAGTGAGTCATTCTGTGACACAAAGTGTCCATAGTGCTGTTGCCTCAAGTCGAAGTTCGATTTCGAGTAGTTCAAGTTCTTCTTCCGGTGGCTTTGGAGGAGGTGCTTCATTTGGAGGCGGAAGCTTCGGTGGAGGCGGCGGAGGCGGACGCTTCTAAGAAAAAGAAAGTCTATATATGCAAACTATCAGTGATAAAGTCACTGGTTTTTTGTTTTCTTAGTTTCCCGTGATGAAAACATGCGGATTCAGAATAAAACTGGGGGGGGTAGTTTAAAAGATATAATGACATCAGAATGAGGGTGTCATGAGTGAACAAGTATAAAAGAACGATGAATCAAAAAGAAGAAACGAAACATGTCAAGAGAATGCTTATCATCATGAGTGTTTTGATTCTTTTTGGTATCGCTCTTTTTTTAGGTACAAGTTATGCATTGTTTTCTGTATTAGTAGAGGGGAACCAAAGTATTTCGATAACTACAAAGACTTTGGAAGTAAAACTGCAAGATGGAGAATATATCCGAGAAGATGCAAGAGGTACGATGACCGATAAACAAGGGAAAAATACAAAACCCTATACGTTTACCATTACGAATACAGGAACGATGGAAGCTTATTATAAGTTATATTTAATAGAAGAGGGACCCATTGGAGAAAAAGAACTCGTAAATACATATTATTTAAAATATGAACTCAAAGGTGATGATGGAAGTCAACAAGAGGGAAGAATAGGAGAATTAAAACAGTTTTATCAAAATAAAATGATAGGGATTGGAGAAACAATCACATATGAATTGAGAATTTGGTTAGATAAAGATACACCTAACAGTGAACAAGAAAAGAGTTATCAAAGTAAAGTAGCCGTTGATGCCAATCAACTCAACTATCCCAATCCACCAGTGCTTGCTGACAACATGATACCTGTTGTCTATGATGAAGAAGAAAAACGATGGGAGAAAGCAGACACTGAACAAGCTTGGTACAACTATGACAAACAAGAGTGGGCGAATGCGGTTACCGTCACTTCAGGAATAAGAGCAACCTATCAAGGAATGAATCCAGGGGAAGAAGTAAAAATGACAGATATCTTACAGATGTGGGTGTGGATACCAAGATACAGTTATACGATAAAATCAGAAGATGGAGAACATTACTACGGAAAGAAAGAAGAAGGAAGAAAGGACGAACCAAGTCAATTATTACCTGGAGAGATTGATATCAAATTTATTGGAGTAGAAGACAAAGATACCAAAGGGAGTGCACAGTATACAGGTTCACAAGCTAAAAATTGGTATACACCACCTGGGTTCACATTTGGAAAAGAGGAACTTTCAGGGATTTGGGTAGGCAAATTTGAAACGAGTCATCAAGAAGCATGCGACGCAACTGATATTTCTATTGATTCAGCATGTGATATTATGACAAATAAAGCACTTATTAAACCAAATTTAACAAGTTGGAGAGGGATTCGTTCGTCAACGTTAGATTTAGTTTCCAGAAAAATGATAGAAACTGGAAATATTTATGGATTTGATGCTACGTATGATAGTCATGCAGCAAAGGATAGTGAATGGGCGTTACTAGTTTATCTTACCCAAAGCAAATATGGAAAGTATGGAAACCCATTGTATACTGGAGCGAATAAAGAAGTTTATACTAATAATAATTTTGATTATATAACTGGGTGCTCCTCAGGAACACCGTCAGCTGCTAGAAATGAAATATGTGTGCATACCTATGATGTAATGAATGACCAAGGCAATGGACAAGGATATGCCGGAGCTGGAGCTAGTTCAACAGGCAATATCACAGGAATATATGATATCAATGGTGGCGCTTGGGAATATACGATGGGCGTATTTGAGAAACGCTCTGGACAAACAAAAGAACAAAATTCAGGATATAAAGGATTACTTAGAGATAATTCATATTTATCAGAAGGTCGAGACTGGCCTGATTCAAAATATTATGATGTATATACAAGTGATAATGTGGAAACATCATGTAATGGTAAACCCTGTAAAGGCTATGCTTTAAATGAAATACAAGGCTGGTATGGTGATAATGTATCTACAGTAAATGAGATAAATCCTTGGTATGTTCGTAGTGGTGAACATTTAGATATCACTAATAACTTACTTTCTTCTGGAACTTTTGCATCTGGCGTTCATTTAGGTAGGTCAGGTGTACGTTTTTCCTTCCGGCAAGTCCTCGCACCCTAGGATGTTATGCGTAAATAGAATAAAACTGGGGGGGGGTAGTTTTAAAGATATAATGACATCAGAATGAGGGTGTCATAAGTGAACAAA
>CANQOD010000071.1 GCA_947625395.1 uncultured Bacilli bacterium | reverse complement strand
GCTTCTTTGTTCCCCTTTATGGAAAACATATGGTGTATAATACAGCAGCTGCGATTATTGCTTCTTTAGAAGAGGGGATTTCGAAAGAAAAAATCAAAGCATTGCTTCCAAGCTTTCAAAATGCCAAACGAAGATTACAAGAAACGATTGTGAACAAACATGTTATTATTGATGATTATGCCCATCATCCAACAGAAATCAAAGTGACACTTCAAGCCATTCGTCAAAAATATAAAGATAAAAGATTGGTTGTTGTTTTTCGACCTAATACATATTCAAGAACACAAGCGTTTCATAAAGAATTTGCCGAAGCATTACAAGTGGCAGATAAAGCGTATGTAACGCCTATTCTATGTGACCGAGAAAATCCAAATGATTATGGCAATGTAACCAGTGAAATCATTTTAAAAGATTTGCCTAATGGAGAACTAATCGATGAGGCAAGTATTGATAAGCTAGAGAAAGATGCGCA
Organism: uncultured Bacilli bacterium; assembly: GCA_947625395.1. GTDB lineage: Bacteria > Bacillota_I > Bacilli_A > RF39 > UBA660 > CANQVB01. The sequence goes on along the minus strand of CANQOD010000071.1, from coordinate 5,857 downwards.
TACGGTGGTTGCATTTATGGGATGTGCTACTGTATCTCATTTGATTGATGCCTATATCAAAAGATTAACAGAGTAAAGAAAACATGACCATTCATTAAGCCATTAAAGAAAAAAAATCACCCTCAAGTGAATGTTTGAAAATCAAGTTCACATTAGGATGATTTCTTTTTTGTTTTTTGGACGAATTGTTCTGTTTTAGATAGAATCTCATAAGGATGTGTTTTTCGAAATTCTTTTCGCTCTTCTTGCGGCATGTTTAGAATTTCTTTCGCAATATCAATATGCAAGATACCATCTAAATGGTCCATTTCATGAGAAAGAACCGTTGCCGGAAATCCTTCAAAAGTCTGTGTATGTGCTTGTCCCTTTTCATCTTGATAGGCCAATTCAATTTTGTAAGGACGTTCTACAAGTCCCATGTAATCTAAACAACTTGCACAAGACTCCCAATAGGTTGTTTTGCCAACTCGTTTCGTTATGACCGGATTGATTAAAATGGTTCGCTCATTATAATCGTCTTCTAAACGAGTTAAGTCTGTTTTCTTTAAATAAATCATGCGAAGAGGAATGCCAACTTGAACGGCAGCCAGCGCAAGTAAATTCTCATCTTCTTGACAGAACATATCAAGTTGTTTGATTGCTTCATGATAATCGTTTTTGTTCCAATCAATCGGCTTTGAAATCTGTCTTAAAAATGCTTCATCTTTTAAAATCGTTTTATACTGTTTTTCCATCAAAAGAATCCTTTCTTCTATCAAAATAGTTCTTTCAAAGAACAGCCTATTTTTCGAACTGTTCCTTTTCATAGTATACCACAAAAAAGAAAAGATAGGAATGTTTTTGGGATTGTGGTAAAATAAACTTAGGTGGGGAAGATGAAAGATTTTCGAGAAAAATTAAGTCGTGTTCCAGAGCTTCCTGGTAGCTATCAAATGAAAAATAGTGATGGGATGATTATTTATGTTGGAAAAGCAAAGAATTTAAAGCGCCGTCTTAAAAGCTATTTTACGAGAACAGTGACAGGAAAAACCAAGATGTTGGTAGAAGACATTGCTGATTTTGAATACATTGTGACCAATACAGAACTAGAATCTTTGATTCTTGAAATCACGTTAATTAAAAAATATAATCCTAAGTATAATATTCTTTTGAAAGACGATAAAAGTTATCCCTATATTGAACTGACAGAAGAAAAATATCCAAGACTGAAAGTTGTAAGAAGCATCAATCGAAAAAAAAGACGAGGGCATTTATTTGGGCCTTATCCGAATGTGACTGCGGCTCGTAAGACGGTCAACATGTTAAATCGTATCTATCCACTTAGGAAATGTGAACAGTTAAAGAAAGAGGTTTGTCTTTACTATCACATTCATGAATGCTTAGGCTATTGTGCAAGAAAAGTTGATGATGCCGTCATTCAAGAAATGAAAAATGAAATCCTGGCTTTCCTGAAAGGCGATAGTGAAAAAGTCCTCAAAAAGATTCGAGAAGAAATGCTAGAAGCAAGTGAAAACTTAAATTATGAAAAAGCCAAAGAATTAAAAGAAATGCTAGAAGATGTAGAAATTACATTGAAGAAACAAAAAATCGACTTAAATCGCAATGCGAACTTTGATTTGTTAACGTATCAACAGAAAGAAAACTATTTGGCGGTTGTCATTTTCTTTATCAGAGATGGGCTTCTATTTGGAAGACATCAAGAAATTATAAAGACACTGGATAATACCGCAGATGATTTGGCTGAATTTTTAATTCATTTTTATGAGAAGAATAGTTTGTTGCCAAAGGAAATTTTAGTCCCTGAAATCATGGATTGTGCTTTATTAGAAGCATATTTTGGAGTCAAGGTCCACGTGCCTCAGAAAGGTGTTTTAAAGAAACTTCTTTTGATGGCAGAAGAAAATGCAACCATGCTTTTAAAAGAAGAAATGGAGAAAATTGAAAAAGATGATGAACGAAGAGAACAAGCTTTAAAAGAACTCTGTTCACTCTTGCATTTAAAGACCGTTTCAAGAATGGAAAGTTTTGATAACTCTCATTTGTTTGGCACATTTTATGTGGGGGCCATGGTGACATTTCAAGACTTTCAACCACTGAAAGATTTCTATCGAAAATTTAAAATTGATACGGCCTGTAAAGATGATTTAAGTGCCATGAGGGAAGTGCTTTATCGTCGATATTTTCGGGTGATGATGGAGGAAAGTAGAGCCCCTGATTTAATTGTGTTAGATGGTGGCGAAACACAGATGCACGTTTGTGAGGAAGTTTTAACGTCACTTCATTTGAACATTCCATTTATTGGATTAAAAAAAGATAGTAAACATCGAACACATGCTTTAATCAATCAACATTATGAAGAGATTCCTCTGAATCCCAAAAGTGATTTATTTTTGTATCTCGCTCATCTTCAAGAAGAAGTCCATCGCTTTGCGATTAGTTATCACCGAGAACTCAAAAATAAAGGAAGTCTTGCTTCTGTTTTGGATTTGGCTCCAGGGATTGGACCTGTGCGAAGAAAGGAGTTACTGAAGAAATTTGGCTCTTTAAAACGGATGAAAGAGGCAAGTTTAGAGGAGTTAAAAACAGTTTTAGGGGAAGAGGTTGCCAAGAAATTTCAAAAATATTTAGAAGAATTAAAATAGAGGGAAAATATGAAAAAGAATGGATTTACATTAGTAGAACTTTTGGTTGTAATTACGTTACTTGGACTGATTATTGGTCTTGCAGTTCCTAATTTTCAGCGGATTATTAAACAGACAAAGCAAAAGACATATGATTCTTTGGAAAAAGCACTGAAAACTTCAGCGACCAATTATTTGATGAATCATTTGGATTTTCTGCCACCTCAGGGAACAGCATTAGGTGTTTCTGCGGAAACTTTAATTAAAGAAGGCTTTTTAGAATCTTTGGAGGACCCGGATCAACAAGGAAGCAAATGTGATCAAAATAGTTATGTTGTTATCACGCAAGGAACAGGAGGTAATGGGCTCAATTTAGATATGCACTATGCCCCTTGCCTGATTTGTGCAAAATATCGTGGTGCAAGTTGTCAAACGCGACCAAGTTTAATGAAGTAGAGGTGAAAAGATGCCAAGTATTGCAGTCATGGACCCTATCTTAGCTAATAAAATTGCGGCTGGGGAAGTTGTAGAACGTTCGATGAATGTTGTCAAAGAGTTAGTCGAAAACAGTATTGATGCTGGAAGTAAACGTATTGAAATAAGGCTCGTTGATGCAGGGGTAAAACGAGTGGAAGTTCGGGATGACGGAAAAGGCATGGGAAGAGAGGATGCCCATTTAGCCTTTTTACGTCATGCAACTTCGAAACTGAAAAATTTAGATGATTTATTTAATATTATGACCTTGGGATTTCGTGGGGAAGCTTTGCCCTCTATTGCTTCTGTTTCGCAAGTGACTTTACAGACAAGCGATGGAAAAGAGGGAACTTTTTTAAAGCTATCCGGTGGAGAAATTGTTGAGGAAAATGCTTCTAGCTTGGTCAAAGGAACGACCATTGTTGTGGAAAACCTATTCTATAACACGCCTGTTCGTCTGAAATATTTGAAAAATCTTTATACAGAACTTGCACTGATAACAGATTATGTGGATAAAATGGCTTTATCTCATCCGGAGATTCAATTTGTTTTAGAAAACAATGAAAAAGTGCTTTTGAATACTGCTGGGGATGGAAATCTTTTAAAAGTTATTTACGAAATTTATGGTGTAGAAGTAGCAAAGAAAATGTTGCCCTTAGAGGGAGAAAACGGGGATTATACGATTACGGGATACATGAGCTATCCGGAAATGGCCAAAGCCTCTCGAAATGCGATAACGACTTTGGTCAATGGCAGGGTCATTAAAAACAATGCGCTAAATCGGATTCTTTTAGATGCTTATCATACGTATATTCCGAAAGATAAATATCCTGTCATTGTTATGAATATCGAAGTGGACCCTATTTTAATTGATATCAATATTCATCCAACGAAGATGGATATTAAGTTTTCGAAATTTGATACTTTGACAGAACTATTGAGCCGATTGATTCAAGAAAATTTAAAGAAGACGCTTTTAATTCCCCATGCTTCAGTTCGAACGCAAGAAAATATTGATGAAGTTTATGAGCGAGTTGTAGAACCACCAAAGTCTATTTTTGAAGAAGAGGATGTACCACTACCAACAAAGAACCAAGAGGAAATGCAGTTTGATTTTACTGTGCAGGAGCCTCCAGTGGAATATCAAGAAGCTACATCCACTGAGAATGCTTTACAAGATGAACATGCACCGATTAAAAGAATGTTTCCTGTCGGCGTTGTTCATACCACTTATATCATTGCTGAAAATGAAGAGGGAATGTATGTGATTGACCAACATGCCGCTGCGGAACGGATTAATTATGAAAAATATTTACGAGAACTCTCGAAAGAAAATACAAAGACAATGCCTTTATTAGTCCCACTTTCTTTTGAGTTTTCCAATGAAGAGTTCTTGCTTTTGAAAGAAAAGCTTGCTATTCTAAAGGCAATTGGTATTGACTGTGAGGAGTTTGGACATAATACACTGGCGGTAAGAAGTCATCCAACTTGGTTTTATGAGGGAAAAGAAAAGGAATCTATTGAAAAAATCATCGGGTTACTTTTAACAAAAGAAGCATTTGATAAAGCGAAGTTTGTGGAAAAAACAGCTATTACGCTTGCTTGTAGAATGTCGATTAAGGCCAATGATTATGTCAGTATGGAAGATATGCAATATTTGTTAGATACCCTAACAGCTTGTCAAAATCCGTTTACTTGTCCTCATGGACGTCCTACAATTATTGCTTATAGTAATTATGACTTGGAAAAAATGTTTAAGCGAAGTGCTGAATAGCGAACTACATCAATGGATAAATGAATAAACAGATAGAAGATTCGTTTAGGAGGGGGATTTATGGAAAATTATATTTTAACGAGATATCAGGCAGAAACGGGAAAAGAATTGAGCCACTTTTATCAACCGGAGAAGCAGCAAGAGTATATGAAGTGGAAAAAAGACTTACAACTTTCTAATTTGTTTTTTAAGAAATTGATAGAAGACTATGTACAAGATGCTTTTTACTTATATGAATTAGCAACGAGTCAAGATACCAGTGTTTCTTACTTGCTTCCACAGTTGAAAAGCATTGTTGAGGTAGAACCCTTTTGTGATGCGAAGATGTCTCTTCCTAATGTTGATTTTGAAAAGGGTGAAAATCCAAAAACGGGTTGCTTCATTGCCAATGGTATTTATCCTAGCTTAGCTATTTCTATCAATGAGTTTGCGCAAACAGGAACGTTTGCGATTGGGGTTACAGGACGCAAACATTCACCAAGTTTTCAATCGCAAGTAAAGTATTATAAGCAGGTGCATCAACAATTACTTTATCGTGGAATTGCCTTGAATCAACCCATTAAAAAATCCAATTCTTCTTTTGGCTCTTATATCTTAACAAAGAAGGTGGGAAAATGATTCTAGTCATTGTAGGTCCTACTGGTGTTGGAAAGACACAACTTTCTCTTGCTCTTGCGAAAAAGTATCAGGCAGAAATTATCAACGCAGATTCGATGCAAGTCTATCGAGGACTCAATATAGGAACGGCGAAAATCAAAGAGGAAGAAAAAGAAAACATTCCGCATCACTTATTTGATATTTGTGACATACAAGATTTTTATACCGTTTTTGACTATCAAAAAGATGCTCGAGAAACAATTGCTGCCATCAACAAGCGTGGAAAAAATATCATCTTTGTAGGAGGAACTGGGCTTTATGTGAAAGCAGCTCTTTTTAACTATCAGTTTCAAAAAGGAACGACATATCATTCTTATGAAGAATGGACGAA
>CANQOD010000070.1 GCA_947625395.1 uncultured Bacilli bacterium | reverse complement strand
GAAAATCTGTTTGGCAATCCTTGTCATGATGAAGTATTAAATAGTCTTGATAAAGCGCATTCATGACATTTCCAAAATCCAAGTCAAGTAATTGCTTTCGACTAAAGCCAAGTCCTTGTAACCGTTGAAAGAAATCTTCCTCATTTTGCCTTGTACCAACTTCTAATAGCTTTTGGGCAAAAGGTTCCTCATGCCTTTGACTCAGTCTATATCCTAAAACCGTTCCAAGCAAATACTCCACAGACTTTAAAACTGCGTGTGGATAATACAAGGAAGAAAGGACTGTTTGACAAGTGGAATCATACTCTTCTTTTTGAATAGACAACTGTCCTAAGTGATAGCTCTCTTTATCAATCACGCCCTCTGTTTGTTTTTTCAATAAAAAAGCAGTCACATCTAAAAATTGACTTTTCACTAAGTACAAGACATCTTGATATCTTAAAAAGAACGTAGGAAAAAGTTCTGAATCATCCATTTGGTGTTCCTTTAAAAATCTCAGAAAATCAAACTCAAAATAAATACTATATAATTCATTGAATTCATCCTTTTTATCTTGTGTTTGGTCCATAAAATAAGAATGAATAAATTCATGTACTAGGCACCCAAAGAAAAAACAATTCGTTTTTTCATTACTCACATCCAGTAAAGAAAAGGGACCATTCTCTCTATTAGATAAGAAAGCATGGGAAAAACGAATCGGGTGTTGATTGCTTTCTAAAATAGCATCTTCCCTACTTGCTGCATCATTGTAATTGATTTGAATCACTCCATTGTTCAGCTTATCGATAAATTCCTGAGCTAAAGCAGGAGAAACTTCTTTTAAATATTGTTGAATCATAGACAAGCCAGTCGTTAGAGGAATTGTTTTTCCACTTGTTTTATAAAAATTAGGCGGGATAAAATTCCCCTTTTCATCTTCTACTAACAAACACTGTTGGTCAATTTGATAAGCCTTTTGAAAAAAGAGCTCTAAATGACGCACATAAAAACAATCTTGTCCTAAAAGAGTTTCTAATCTTTCATTCAGCTCTAAGTAATCCGTTATTTTCACCAAAATTCCCCCATTGTTAGATGTCTTGTTAGATTTTCTTTTTATACATGCACTTGTTTTTATACATTAAATCGAAACAAACAAATATCCCCATCTTGCATCAGATAGTCTTTTCCCTCAAGACGTGCTTTTCCATTTTCTTTCACTTTTAATTCACTACCTGCCGCAATTAAATCTTGATAAGACATCACTTCTGCCTTAATAAACCCTTTCTCAAAATCAGTATGAATAATTCCAGCACACTGTTTGGCATTCATTCCTTTTTTAAAAGTCCAAGCTCTTACTTCATCTTTTCCCACTGTAAAATAAGTCGCAAGTCCTAATAAGTCATAAGTCGCCCGAATCAATTGATTCAACCCACTTTCTTCTAATCCATACATTTCTAAAAGCTCCTGCTTTTCTTCTTCCGATAACGTACTTAACTCTTCCTCTACCTTACAACAAAGAGGCACTACTTTGGCATTTTCTCGCTTGGCATATTCTTCCACTTGTAAAACATATTTGTTTTTCGCTTGTCCAAGTTCACTTTCTTCAATGTTAGCAAGATAAATAATAGGCTTTCGTGTTAAAAATTGGAAAGATTTCAAACATTCCTCTTCTTCTTTCGTAAATGGAACCACACGCAATGGTGTATTTTCTTCTAAGGCTTTCTTCGCTTTTTCCAGTGTTTCTAACTCCAATAAATCTTGTTTATCTTTCGTTGTACGCGCTTTTTTCGCAATGCGTTCTATTCTTGAAGAAACCGTTTCTAAATCTGCAATCGCAAGCTCTAAATTAATTGTTTCAATATCTCTGATAGGGTCAATCGTCCCATCCACATGAATAATTTGACCATTCTCAAAACATCTAACGACTTCCACAATCGCATCTGTTTCTCGAATATGCGCTAAAAATTTATTGCCTAAACCCTCTCCTTGACTTGCCCCTTTCACAAGCCCAGCAATATCTGTGAATTCATACGTCGTCGCAATCAAGCGTGTGGGGTGATACAGGCCATTCAACACTTCTAAGCGTTTATCAGGAACCATGACAACACCAACATTTGGCTCGATGGTCGCAAAGGGATAATTCGCCGCTAAAATATTTTGCTTCGTAATCGCATTAAATAAGGTACTTTTGCCGACATTTGGAAGACCAACAATTCCAGCTTTTAAACTCATAAGTTCTCCTCTTTTCTAAACAGTTCTATTATAACAGACATCTTCTAAAAAGTCTGCAAATTATTTCCCGGGAAATAATTTTAAAAAAAAGTCTATCCTATAAGGTAGGATAAACTCCAGGTCCAATGGGCAGTCCAATTAAATACCATCCAATAATTAATAGTATCCAAGAAAGAGAAATAAACACAAAATAAGGGGTTACATACTTAATGGATTCCCGAATGGTAATCGGCTTGTTTTTTTTCTGATTGTAAATATTCAAATATCCAATATAGATAACAAAACCAGCTAAAAGAGGGGTAATTCCATTGGTGATAGAATCTCCTGCTCTTAATAAGAACTGGGCAAACGCAGGAGAAATGTTTGCTTGCATTAATGCAGGCACCACGACAGGAGAAAAAATACTCCATTTTAACGTTGGCGTCGTACAAAATAAATTCGCAATTCCAATCATGATGATGACTAGAACAATGAGTGGAATTCCTGAGAAAGATAAGTTTTGAATTAAATTCGTACACCAAATCGTGAGAACTGTACCGATATTGGTATTTCGAAAAATCGAAATAAATTGACTGGCAACAAAGATAAGAATAAAGAGCTCTCCTAACTCGGAGAAAGTATTTTTGCACCCATTAATAATGTCCTTATCATTGTGAATTGTTTTAGAACCAACCCCATAAGCAAGTCCCATTCCTAAGAAGAATAGACACATCATATACGTAAAACCATCTTGAAAGTAACTGTTCGTTCCAAATAATTGGTTCAAATATGTTTTCTCACTCATATCAAGGAGCATTCCCGAATTTGGAAGTCCTGGAACAATCATATAGATAAAAGCTAAAATGATAATAATTCCTGTAATATAAGCAAAACGAAGTCCTCTTTTTTCTTTCTTTTCTTCGGCAATTTTCGTTTGTTCAATTTCTTCTTCATTCATCAACAATAATTCTTCGGTTCGTTCAAAGTTATCTTTATCATGATAACGGCCAAGACGAGGCGCAATCCATTTTTCAATAATAGTTGTTCCAATGATGGATAGTAAAATCGTAAAAGCAATGATAATAAACAAATTGGAAGTAAGAGCGATATGACTCGTTTCATCAATTAAGTAAGCCGCAGATGTGGTATAAGGAATTAAACCAACTTCCATACTTCCTACAAATAAACTGACTCCATAACCAAAGGAAACGCCACAAAAGGCTGTCACAATTCCAAGAATGGGATTGCGGTTATTCATTGCATAGAAAATGGCAGCAAGAGGAATTAAAAACGCATAACCAACTTCGTTAATCAAAGAAGAGAAAGTTGCTAAAAGTAACACTAAAAAGGTTAAGTTTCTTTTTCTCATTTTGGAAAGATGTCTTTTTCCAAATGCATCAATAAAACCAGTTGACTGGGCAACAGATAATCCTATCAGAGCCAGCAAGAGCATTCCAAGTGGAGCAAAGGAAATAAAATTTCGCATGGCATTACTAAAAATATATTTCATACCATCAAAATTCAACATATTTTCAACTGTTACTAAAACAGGTTCTAATTCATTGGTTGCAGTATTGACAGTATTGTAAGTTCCCTGCATTTCAAAGGTACCAAAAATAGCACTCAGAAAAATGGTTAACAATGTTAAAAATAGAAAGATGGTAATAGGATGAAAGTAAAATTTTTTTAGCTTTAATTTTTTTCTATCTCTCATGATACTTCCTCCGATACGACTTTTTTGATTTTTTTATTTAATTCGATTCTAGGAATAAAAATCAATCTTCCACAGGTACAACATTTTATTTTGATATCTGCGCCTAATTTTACAACTTCCCATTCATTGCTTCCACAGGGATGTGTTTTTTTTAAAATGAGATGACTTCCTACTTTATATGTTTTCTCGTTCATAATGTACCTCCACTTGTGGATAAGGAATTGAAAAACCATATTTTTCAAGCCCCGTTTTAAATTCTTTCTTTAAATTGCGTTCCATTTTAAATTGCTCTCCAATCGCAGTTGGCACCGCAATTTTATAAACAACACTGGAATCAGCAAGTTGGTCAACACCCCATATTTCGATTGGTCCTTTTAATTGTTCATACTTCTTTTCAATTGTTTTGGCAATTTTTGTTAAGGCTTTTTCCACGCTTTCTAAATCACTTTCATAACGAATAGGAAGTTCAATTACTGCTAAAGATGGATTTAAACTATAGTTAATGACTTCCGTGATATTTCGATTGGAAATAATTTTCACAGCGCCTTTATAGTTTTTGATTCTAGTTGTCTTTAGGCCGATAAAAATAACTTGGCCACGAAAACCAGCCACTTCAATATCATCGCCTACTTCAAATTGATTCTCTAACAAAATGGAAATTCCTGCTAAAATATCCTTTAAAACATCTTGAAAAGCAAGACCCACTACAGCGACACCAATACCAAGTCCAGCGAGAATGGATTTGACATCAATCGCATAAGCGTTTAAGACAAAAAGAAGAACGACAATCATGACGATATATTTTAAACAATTCTGAATTAAAATTCGAGTCGTATCAACTCTTTTTTTATCTTTTCCTTTAATTTTATGGCTATCAAAAATTTTGGCAACCATCATTTTTAAGAGTTGATAAAATAAATAACCAATTGCAATATAAATGATTGGCAAGATGACATATCGAAATAAATCTGTTTCAAAATATTGACTCATTCCCATCACCTACTTATCCAACTGCATCACTTCTAAAATTCGATTTAAGTCATTCATATTGGTAAAAGAAATGACTAATTTATTATTTCTAACTTTTACTTTTGTTCCCAAACGTTCCTCTAGATTATTTTCAATATATGTATATTCTTTGATATCCACTCTTGATTTCCGCTTGATATCCTTTTTTCTTGGATAATCATCTTTATTGGCTAATTCTTCTAAAGCACGAACACTTAAATCTTCTTCTACAATTTTTTCGGCTAATTTTAGAATTTGTTCTTTATCCACTAATTTACTTAATACACGCGCATGACCCATTGAAATTTGATTTTGGGTAATAAAATCTTTCACTTCTTCCGGTAAAGTCAATAGTCCCAACATATTGGTAATATAGCTGCGGCTCTTTCCAAGTCTTGTAGCTAAGGCTTCTTGTGTGAGAGATAAAGCTTCTTGCAGTTTTTTATAAGCAGTAGCTTCTTCTAATGGATTCAAATTTTCTCTCTGTAAGTTTTCCAAAAGAGCAATTTCCATCATCGTTTCATCCGAAAAATCTTTCACAATCGCAGGGACTTTCTCTAATCCGGCAAGGCGAGAGGCTTTGACCCGTCTTTCACCAGCAACGATTTCATAACCTTTAATACTCTTTTTGGCAATAATAGGTTGAAATACCCCATGTTCTTTAATAGAAGTTGCGAGTTCCTCTAATTTTTCTAAATCGAATGTCTTTCGTGGTTGATAAGGATTGGCTCTTAATTCATCAATTGGAATTTCTACAATTTCATTTTTGGGTGTTTCTTGAACAATTTTTTCTTCTAAATTTTGATAGTCAATGGGTTCATTATGAAATAATTCCTCTAATCCTTTTCCAAGTGCTCTTCGCTTATTTTCCATTACGGTCAATCACTTCCTTTGCTAAATTGATATAGGCTTCGCTTCCCCGACTTTTTGGGTCGTAAGCAATAATGGGCTCGCCATGCGATGGCGCCTCAGTTAATCTTATTAATCTTGGAATAATTGTATTATAAACTTTTTCTTTGAAAAATTTCCGAATATCTTCCACAACTTCAAAGCCTAAATTGGTTCTAGAATCTAACATGGTGAGTAAAACGCCCTCAATATCCAAATCAGGATTCAACTGTTTTTGTGCTAAACGAATGGTATTTAAAAGTTGCATGATTCCCTCCAAAGCGAAAAACTCACATTGAACAGGAATAATCACTGAATTGCTTGCCGTTAATGCGTTGGTTGTAATCAGTCCTAAAGATGGTGGACAATCAATAATGATAAAATCAAAAAAATCTTTCATCTCACTCAAATGATTTTTCAACTGTGCACCTTTCACAAATCCTGGTTCTGTTTGGCTTTTCTCTAATAGCTCGATATCTAAACCCGCTAAATTAATGGTTGCAGGGACCACATATAATTGTTTATATTTGGTCCCAATCATCGCATCTTTCATCTGACATTTTCCAATTAAGACATCATAGATACTTAAGGCAATATCCCCTTTATTGATACCAATACCGGTCGTCGTATTTCCTTGTGGGTCAAGGTCAATTAAAAG
>CANQOD010000069.1 GCA_947625395.1 uncultured Bacilli bacterium | reverse complement strand
ATGCACTTCTAGCACATTGACTTGTTCCAATTCACTTTCATTCAAAATATACTGTGAAACAAAGCTTTCTTTTAACTTATCAAATACAATTTCATCCGGATTTAAAGCATAATACATTTTAATCAGTTTTGTTGGTATTTCTGCCTTTGGGTCGAATTTCTCATTCAAACTTCTTTGATATTGGTACCCTAAAAAAGCCTGTTGAATCATGAACGGTCCATCCAGCCCAATTGTCTTTAATTGTTCTAGTAAATCGTTTTTAAATTTTATCCCCATAGTGTCTCCCCTCAAATTTGCGCCTATTGTACCACAGAAAACAAATTTTTGCAATTCAAAATTCAACAAGACGAAAAATGGGAGATGATTTCTATTAAAAGCTCTTTCATTGACCGACTTTTACTTTTTTAAAATTTTTCCCTTATTCAGCTAACCAATTGGCGATATCAATAATTTGAATTCCCTCATATTGATAATTATCATGTTTCGTTCTTGCAATCAGTATTTTTGGATAAGCATCTTTGATTTTTAATAAAGAATCTACTTCACGTTTAAAGGTATCATTTTCAAAATCCGTTCCTATATCATCTGATACTTGTATATAAAGTTTTTCATTTCTTTTCATTGCGACAAAATCAATTTCTTTTTCATATAGCACTCCAACATATACTTCATACCCTCTTCGAATTAATTCCATTGCAACAATATTTTCATAGATATAACCATAATTCATATTTTTGGTTCCCTGAATAGCATATTTAACAGCATGGTCTGATAAATAATATTTATCTTGTGTGGATAAATACCTTTTCCCTTGAATATCATATCTTCTTACCTTATAAAAAGCAAAAGCCTCACATAAGTATTTGATATATGTACCAACTGTTTTATCATTTGTATCTGCCTTATTCGTATTCAATGTATCAGTAATACTTCTATAAGAAGTGATTTTGGCAACATTATCAATTAAAAAGTCACTAATACTATCAAGTAAAGGAATATTTTGAATTTTGTTTCTTTGAACAATATCTCTTACAATCATTGTTTTATATACATCAGATATATAATGATATTTTTTATCGATATCTTTATAAAAATAAGACCCTGCGAATCCTCCCTCTAAAACGTATCTATCAAAGTTTTCATTACTATTTTCCAAATAATAGTACTCTAAAAATTCTTGATAGGAAAAAGGATAAACTTCTATACAATAGGTTCTACCAGTGAATAGAGTTGCTAAATCACTCGATAAAAGAAAAGCATTCGACCCTGTGATATAAATATCATATTTTCCCTCTGCATGAAAATGATTGATTGCTTTTTCAAAGTCTGTACACATTTGAACTTCATCAATCATAATAAAATTATTTTTCTTCTCATCATATTGACTAGAAACATATTGAATCAATTCTTTGTATTGCTTGAGTGCATCAAATTCATCAAGATTATAATTAATATAAATAATATTCGCACGACTATCATTTTCTTTCACAGTATGGATAAACATATTCAGTAGTTCTGATTTTCCACTACGTCTAACACCCGTAATAACTTTTATATCCGGTGTTCCCATTACATCAATCATATCATCTAAATACTTTCGCTTGATTAATCTCATCTTCCATCACCCTTATAAAAAGTATATCATTCATTTCGCAAAAGTCAATATTTTTGCTTTTTGCGAAATGAAAACAAGAAATTCGCTTTTCTTCTTTGGTATGTTCAAAAAGACGAGCAAGAAAAAAAGATGTCCTTTTCTGACATTTTCATTTCCTTATGTTTTCTTCAAAAAAGTTTAAATTGCTTCATAAATAGCCGTGATAGATTGCATTTTTACACCACTATATTTATCTGTAGTCGTAATAGAGCTCCAATTTTTGAATCGATAACCAGCTCTAGCTTTAGGTGCATATAAAGTGATACTATCAACGTCACCTCTACGACCAATAACAACAGAACTAGAAAGGATATTAGAACCGGGTGCATGAAAACCCTCACATTGACTCATATCACAGTTGAATTCAACAAACCAAATATATCCGGAGTCTGCTCTATCAAAAGCACCACGAGCAATGGTAATCGGATGTGCTTCTTCCGTTGTTGGAACAGGAGCACTTGCATTGTTAGCAGCAGATGATAATACTTGTGATTGGGCGATATAAGAACGTCTTTCTTGCACAACAGCTGCTTCTCTAGCCGCTCTTTCTTGTGCTTCTCTTTCTGCTTGCTCTTTCGCAGCTTGTTCTTGGGCAGCTCTTTCCGCTTTTGCTTTATCTCCAGCTTCTTTCTGCGCTTTTAAATACTCTTGATATTCTTGTTCTTTCTTTGCCTCATCTCTTGCGGCAGCATCTAAAGCCCATTGTGGTAAGCTATTCTTTTTACTAGCTTCTGCTTGTTTCTTGGCTTCCTCTGCTTTTTTTGCTTCTTCTTCGGCTTTTTTACGAGCGTCCTCTGCAGCTTTGGCTTTCGCTTTGGCCTCTTTTTGTGCTTCAAGTGCTTTTTTCGCATCTTCTTCCGCTTTCTTACGAGCTTCTTCAGCAAGTTTTGCCTTTTCTTCTGCTTCTTTTTGCGCCTCTTGGGCTTTCTTTTCTTCCTCTTCAGCCGCTTTTAATTTTGCTTTTGCCGCCTTTTTTTCTTCAGCTGTTTTCGCAGCTTTCAATTCTTTTTCAGCAGATTGCTTCGCAGCCGTTGCTTTTTTAGAAGCTGTCACTGCCTTTTGCATTTCTACCGCTGCCTTTTTTTGCGTTGTTGTAGCTTGTTTCACTTCTTCATTTGTTTTTTCAACCTTTTTTTCAGCTTGTTGTACCTCTTGTTTTGCAAGAGCAACTTTCACAGCTGCTTTTTCAGCAACTGCTTCTGCCTTAGCAGCCTCCGTTTTACTTTCAGCATAACTCAATGTCTTTGTATTGCTTTTAAAAATAAAATCATGTGCCTTGTCATAGTTTACCGCAACGGCACAAGCAGAAGCTGCTAAACAAGTTCCAACAACAGCTTTTACACAATTTGATGATAACTTTTTCACGTTATCCCCCTCCTTTGTCCTAAAGTCTACCATAATATATGCCAAAAAGCAAGATGGATTTCCTTTGAGTTTCGGTATTTTTTTACAACAGTTGCAAAATTAGTCAATAAATATCAACAGAATGCAATAAAGACAAATTGTTTAGTATTCATAACATTTTTTATTGCTATTTCAATAATTCTATAAAATTTTACCGGAACTCAAAGGATTTCCTATTCAAAAGGGATTCTTACGACCATATCTGTCAAGAAAAATGGCTTATCAAAATAAAAAATGATGGGGACTCTTCTTCCATCCTCCCATCATTTTCTATCGATTGTTCCAACTACCTGGAAAAGACACTAAACTTGCCGGGTTAATCAAATTATTCATATACTGATTATAAGTACAACCACCTGTTGCCAACCAAGTACAATAAGCAGTTTCTAAGTGCAGATGTTCTCCTGTAGAACAACCCGTCGTTCCCATATAACCAATAATCGTATCTTTCGTTACATATTGTCCAGCACGCACATTGCCATAACCACTCAAATGCATATAAGTCGAATAAATATAGCGACCACCATAGTTATGTCTTACAACAACATATTTGGCATTACCATTACACCAAACATTAAATCCTTGCGTTGCTCGGTTACACCAACCGCCACCTAAACAGTTGTCTTCATCTACTGCGACCACTTGACCATTCGCAATAGGATGAACAGCAATATTTCGATTACCACTGGATACATCGTGTCCTGAATGACCCCAACCTGTGAAGCCTCTTACTGTGTAACCATAATCAATAGGTCGTGAAAACGTACCAACGCTTGGTAAACTTGACCCTGTACTTTGTTCTACTCGATATTGACAATCTAAAATATCCTCATCAAAGCCACATTTTAATTTTTTAAAATAGTTCAAGTTGCTTTGGGCTTCTTTAATTCTATCTTCAATGGATGGCATACTTTCAATGATTTCTTGAGAATCCGCATCAATTCTCGCTTTTTGTTCTTGTAGCGTATTTTTTAGTTCTTCCAGTTCTTTATTTTTTTCTGTCAATTCTTTTTTCATCGCTTCATTTCTTTGAATCAATGCTTCTAATTCTTTCATAATCTTATCGTTATATTCCATCAGTTGTTCCACTACAGACATCCGGTAAACCATATCTGTAATGTCATTGGCACCAAAAGCATATTCTAGATAAGCATTTTCGCCATTGGCCACCTGGTAATACTCAATAATTTTCTTACTCTCTTTATCTTTTTCTTTAATTTCTTTGTTGCTCTCTTCAATTTCTTTCTCTAATGAAGCAATCTTATCTTCTGCTTCTTGAATTTGGTTGTTTGTTTCCATAATTTTTTGTTTAATCTCTTCAACTTCTGCCTGGTTCTTCGCAAGCTTATTCTTTTTCTCTTGTAATTCCTTTGTATAGCGATTGACTTCCGCTTCAAATTCGCGAATTGTTTGGGCAGAAACTTGATAAGGAAGTCCAAAAAGAGAAAAACAAAAGAGGAGCAACAGTATGCTATAAAATCCTTTTTTCATATGAACCTCACTTTCTTTTCAGACTACACCTTTAAATATTTTCTTACCGCACTGGCACTTCCAATCATTCCTACCAAAATACCAATGACTAAAACCATTAACGAAGCTTCATAAATAAAAGGTTGTGGTGGAATCAGTTCAATTAATTTGGAATACAAATATCCATTGAAATGTTGATAAAAAGCAAAATAGCCAAAGAGAATCAAACAAATTGGTAAAATGGCTCCAATCATTCCTAAAATCATTCCCTCGATAATAAAAGGAATTTTAATGGTAAAATTACTAGCGCCAACTAACCGCATAATAGAGATTTCTCTTTTTCTAGAAAAGATAGTTAACTTAATCGTATTAATAATTAAAAAGACAGTTACAATAATTAAAGCAATGACAACTCCATAAGCAACTTTCTCGATAGAAGAGAAAGCTTGCACCATTTTATCAACCATGCCTGCCCCATAACGAACAACAGACACACCTTTGATTTTTTCAATTGCCTTTGCAGTATCGGAAATTTTTTCAATTTCTTTCACTTTGACTTGGAATGTGTCTTTTAATGGATTGTCTTCTTCACTCCAATCTTCCATGATGGTATTAAAAACAGAAGACTCTTTTTGAATTTCTTTTTTCACTGTCGCTCTATCTTTAAATTCATAAGACTCCACGTTTTTTAAGTTTTTGATTTGATTGGTCACATAACGAATGGTACTTGCTTCGCTTTGGCCCTCTAAGAAGACAACAATGGTCATATCTTTTTCAATTTCTTTTGTAAAATTCTCAACGTTAAAAGAGGCTAGAATGGAAAGAGCAACAATGATAAGGGTTATGGCAATACAAGAAATAGACGCAATCGATAAGGAAAAGTTTCGAAAGACACTTTTAAAGGCATCGCGAATACTTCTTCCAAGCATTCTAAATATTTTCATCATATCCCCCCTTTTCTTTATGGGCTACTAGTCTTCCCTCTTTCAAGGAAATGACTTCTTTTTGCATTTTATTGACAATTTCTTTATCATGGGTAGCCATAATCACGGTTGTTCCACATGTTTTATTAATTTCTTCTAGGACTTTGACAATTTCCATAGAACGTTCCGGGTCCAAGTTTCCAGTCGGCTCATCACAAATTAACAGTTTGGGTTCATTGACAATTGCCCGGGCAATCGCAACACGCTGTTGTTCCCCACCGGATAATTGGTCCGGATAATTATGAATCTTATTCTTTAAGCCAACAAGCTCCAAGGCCTTTAGGACTTTTCTTCTTGTTTCCTGTTTAGGTGCCCCAATGACTTCCATCGCAAAGGAAACATTTTCATACACATTTAACTTCGGCAACAAACGATAATCCTGGAACACAATTCCCAGTTTTCTTCTTAATTTATATACTTTTTTATTTCTAAGTTTCGCAACATTGACACCACCAACAATGATAGAGCCCTTGGTTGGCTTCTCTTCACGATAAAGCATTTTAATGAATGTACTTTTTCCACTTCCACTTCCACCAATGACAAAGACAAAAGAACCTTTCTTGATGGAGAGGCTTAAATCATAGATTGCGGTCACACCATTTTTATACTGCTTTTTAACATTCTTAAGACGAATTAAATCCATAGAACCACCTTCCTATCGAGTACATTATACCATAAATTCGACATAAATAAACAGGAAACCGTTGGAAAATGAAGAGAAGAGTCAAGTAAACGAACAATCATAAAAAAGAGCCCTCTTTCTCTTTTCAAAGAACAAAAAAAAGAAAGTTTATTTGGATATAATTTCTAAACTTTCCGTTAAAATATCACTATAAGAGAACGATTTACGAGGTGCGTTTTCCGTCGTCAATTGAATGACGAAAATCTTCGGATATGTTTCCACAATTTCTCCCTCAAATTCTTCAATTTGATTTCTTGCCCCATTAAATTTGAAATTCAGCTTTTTCCCCTCTTGTCGCCGAATCTCTTCTTTTACTTTTTCGATGGTCATCTTGGATACCCCACATACAT
>CANQOD010000068.1 GCA_947625395.1 uncultured Bacilli bacterium | reverse complement strand
TTGCTTGGCTGATTTAAGATAATGGATAACGTATCTTTTCCAAGTGCTTTGACGATAGTTTCTGCTTTTTTCTTGCCGATTCCTTTAAAAATATCACTGCATAAAAATGCAACCACGGCGTCTTTTTCTTCAGGTAATACTTTTTCATATTGTTCGACTTCAAACTGCTCACCATACTTTTTGTGCACTACAATTTGTCCACGTAAGATGTAGGTATCAATCTCATTGAATTCTGGAAAATAACCTGTAAAAGTGATGACTTTGCCAAGTAAATGTTCTAAATCTTGACTGGCATCTTGTACTTTTAAAAGCGCAATCGTATATCCTTGTTCACTTTTAAAAATTGTCTTTCGATAGTTTCCTTTTACATAACTTTCCATTTTACACCTCGCAAGTTTCTATAACGACTTTCCCCTCAATTGAATGGTCTTCTCTTACTTTTTCTAAGCGTACTTTCATCATTTGATGAAGAGGCACTTCTCCTTTTACATACACACTGATATAATTCGATGTATGTCCTTTAGAGATTCCCTCTTTGTAAGTTTCAAATAAAACTTCTTTTTCTTGGCCAATAAATTTTTCTAAATAGGTTTTTTCTAATGTATCACTAAGCGCTAATAAGGCACGCACTCTTTGTTTCTTCGTATGCTCATCTACATGATGGTCCAACTTTTCTGCAGCAGTTCCTTGTCTTAAAGAAAATGGAAAAACATGCACTTTCATAAAGCCAAAACGTTCCACTGTCTTTAACGTTGTTTGAAAATCCTCCTCTGTTTCTCCTGGAAAACCAACAATGACATCTGTCGTAATGGCAATTTCAGGTCGAATCTTCCGAATCGCTTTTAACTTTTCTTCAAAATAAGCAAGGTCATACTTACGCCCCATTCGTTTTAAAGTCCGGTCACATCCTGCTTGTAAAGGAATATGTAAATGGTCTACTATGATGGGATTTTCTTTGAATACTTTTAAAAATTGCTCATTGAGTTCCGTAATTTCAATAGAAGAAATGCGAAGACGAACCAGTCCCTTAATTTGACAAATGGCTTCTAATAATTCCGAAAAATCTCTTCCAATATCCGCCCCATAATGTCCGGTATGAATTCCTGTCAAGACAATTTCTTGATAACCATTTTGAACCAATTCTTGAATTTCTCGAATCACCGTATCAAAATCTTTGCTGCGGCACTTTCCTCTTACATAAGGAATAATACAGTAGGTGCAAAAATTCTCACAACCATCTTGTATTTTAACAAACGCTCTTGTTCGTCCCTCAAATGAAGTTAAAAACATATCTTCAAAATGACCTTTTTCCTTTTCAATGGGCAAAATCTTGGCCTGATGCATTCGTTCATATTCTTCTAAATAGGTAAGCACTTTATTTTTAAACAAATTTCCTACTCGAATATCAATTCCCTCTAAGTAATCAGGATGTGCTTCTATAAAACATCCCATTGCAATAATGATAGCTTCCTTATTTAATTTACGACAAAAACGAATCATTTTTCGGCTTTTTTTATCACTTTCATTCGTAACCGTACAAGTATTAATGACATAAACATCACAAGGAGAATGAAAATCTTTGATTTCATAACCTTTTTTCTTAAATTGTTCTTCTAAATAAGCACTTTCATATGCATTCACTTTACAGCCTAATGTACAAAAGCCCACTGTTTTTTTCATTGTCGCTCATCTCCAAATCATTCAATCATTAAAATACCATACAAACGTTTTATCGTCAATCTTTTTTTCGGTTGAATTTAAAAAAAACAGAACTTTAATTTTCTGTCTTTTTCAATGCGTGTAAAAACTGTTTGATATAACTTCTTTTTTTCGGAATTTCTTCTTGTTTTTTCTTTTCTTCTGGAAGTGGTATCAACAACATGGTATAAGCATCGTTTGTTGGTAGTATGATAAAATCTTCTTTAAATGTATAGACACTTGCTAATTTTTTACAATTTGTCACAAAGGACCAAGGAATGCCTTTTTGATGAAGAAAACAGCTTTCTCCTGTTTGCACAAAGGAAAACAATTGGGGAATTTCTAAAGACATGTTGAAAGAAAAGTGCACATGTTCTTCTTCCATTGATAATAAACATTTACTGTTTTCTAGTGTGATTGGATATGGAAGTGCTTTAATTCCTTCTTTTTCAAAATGAAGTTCTTGCATAGATTGATAAGAATAGCTATCAATAGGGTCCTCTAAATAAGAAGTTAAATCTTCACTGCTCATCTCTAAATAATCAAGATAATCAATGATATTTTTCTGCGCTTTAAAATAGTGTAAAGCTTCTTCACCCTCATAAAGAACAAAATCAGAATCCGTCAAATCTTGAAGAGGTACTTGTGATGGGGATTTGGCAAAACAAAGTGGATATTGGCATTCTCCTAATCGTTCTAAATACAAGATATCTCGTTTTTGAATATACACTTTATTTTCTTTTCCATTTTCATAAATAATTTTCATGGTATTTCTCCTTAAATACAACATATTATAGGTGAAAAAGACACTTTTTTCAAGCTAAAACAAGAAGAAAGATAAAACATCTTGAGCCGTGATTTTCGAAAACAAAAGCAATAAAAGCGCAATAAGTAAGAAAGGTCCAAAAGGAATCATATGGTCTTTATTTTTATAATATAGGAAAAGGGATACTGGTAAAGCAATAAAACTACCGATAAAAATGGATAGTATTCCCAAAATAGGGTCTAGCAACAAGCCAAAAACAAATAATAATTTAATATCTCCTCCCCCTAAAGATTCTTTTTTAAAAAGAAAGTTTCCAAGTAACATCAAGCCATACATACATAAGAATAAAAAGAGGCCTGTACCAAGATGTACTAAACTCATTAAGATTCCTTCTCGAGCAATTTGCAGCAAAAAAATACAAATACCAAATGTAATTAAGACTTCATCAGGAATCACATAATAACTTAAATCACTGACAATCAAAATCATTGTCATTGAAATAACCAACAATATCAACAATAAATCCAATGTCAATCCAAAACGATAGTACGCAATCATCCATAAAATACCTGTGAAAAATTCAATAAAAGTAGATAGCGGAGAAATTTTTTTATGACAATAACGACAGCGACCATTTAAACAGAAATACGAGATAATAGGGACTAAATCCCCTGCTCGTAAAGCATGTTTACAAGAATCACAATGACTTCTTCCTTTCCAAAAGCTTTCTTTTTTTTCAAGGCGCAAGCCAACAACAGTGAAAAAGGAACCAAATAACGTTCCCATGATAAAGAAAAGAATTAAATATACGAATTGCAAACGCTCCACCTACTTCTATTGAATTTTACTATAGATATCAAACATTGGCACAATGACAGACAATAAGATAACACCAACAATGGCTGCTAAAAGAAGAATCATAATTGGTTCGATTAAACTTTTTAATTGGGTAATTAGTGATTTATGTTGTAATTGATAATGACTTGCCACTTTTTCCATCATCAATCCAAGTTGACCTGTTGATTCTCCAGTCACAATCATTTCATAGGCGTCTACTGGAAAGGCCCATTCTCCTTTAAAAGATTCGGAAATGACAGCTCCTTTACTTAAATTAACCAATGTTTTATTAATAATGCTTTTATAGATTTCGTTGTTTGTTAAATGTCCTAAAATCTCAATACTATCCGTAATAAAGACACCATGATTTAATAAAGAAGCAAATGTTTTCGTAAAATTATAGACTTCATTATAAATGATAATTTTGCCCATGACTGGAATATGCATGCTGACTTGTTGGACAACTCTTCGGAATGGTTTTACATTTTTATATAACAAGACAAAAGTAGTGATGGCAAGAACGAGTAAGATAATGACTAAAAGAATATTTTTAGAAACAAAATCACTCAATCCCATGATGAAAAGCGTAATGCCTGGTAAGGAGGCATCTTGTTCTTCGTACATTCCTACAAAAGCGGGAACAATCTTTAACATAATGAAAATTAAAACAACAAATGAAATAACTAAAACAACTGTTGGATAAGTCATTGCACTAATCATTTGTTTTCTTGTTTCTTCTTGTGAAGTATAAAAATCTGCCATATCATCTAATACGGTTGTCAAATCACCTGTCAACTCAGCTGTTTGAACCATATTGATGAGTAGCTTTGGAAACTTATCGCTTTGTTTTTCCATTGCTACAGACAAAGTTTCACCCTTTAAAAGTTCATAGACAAGCTTTTGATAAATCTTTCGTTGTGCTGGGTTTGTCGTTTGCTTTTCAAGAATTCGAACAGAATCAATCAAAGGAATTCCTGCTTTAATATAAGTAGAAAGTTGGGTCAAAGAAAAAGATAAGTCTTTGGCTTTGAATTTACCACCAGTCATAATGTCGACATCAAGTTTACTTCGTGGTTCTACTTTAACAACTTTATAACCTTCATTGGTTAAAAACTCTTTTACTTCATTGACAGAATGGGCTTCAAAGGTTCCGTTGGCCTTTTTTCCATTAGATAAAATGATCGTATAACGGTAGGAAATTAAAGTAGGGTCTTTTTCAAATTTTTTCTTTTCAGGTCGAAGTCCTTTCACATCTTCTGGCACTTCATCTAGAATGTTTGGAATTTCTTCTTTTTGTTTTTCTTTTCGTAAGCTAAATTGGTCTAAGATTGCTAAGAATCCTGAATAGGCATATGATAAAATCTTCCTAGGAAAGAAAAAAATTGCTCGAACCAAATGATAGATAATGATAAATGGTTTAAAAATCAATTCCATTTGCTTCTCTTCCCTTCCTACTCTTTATAAAAGTATACCAAAAAATAGTTATTTACACAAGATTGAGTTTTAAAACATATAGTATAGTAAAGGTGATAAAATGTATAATCAATATGAACCCTATGGAAATTTCTATCAAAGTCCCTATCAAAATTTGAATTTGCAAAACAGAAAATCCTCTTTTTTTCAAAAAGGAATCTTATCAGGGATACAAAAGCCAAAATTCAATTGGAATCAATTTTTAAATAACACGCAACGCACTTTAGGTATCATTAATCAAGCCATTCCCATTGTCTACCAAGTGAAGCCTATTTTAACAAATGCAAAAACGATGTTGAAAATTGCTACAGCAATGGGAGATGGGCCAAGTACAAATCAGATGATGGAAACAACTGTAAATGAGAAAATGGAACGACAAGAGCAAAGCGAAAATGCACCACAATTTTTCATTTAAAAAAGAAAGGAAAAGGAGATTTCACTTTCTTTTTTTATAAAGGGGCGAGGACTTGGCGGAACGAACCAACTGCATTAATGCCACCATGGCCATAACTATAAAAACAAATACCAGCAAGTATACCATCGTTATGACTACCACCACGAACTGTCCATGGATACGTCACAGTAACCATACCCGTAAAATCACCATACCAACTAGCAATTTCATTTAAGGCATGGCCTTTACAGGGATTCTCTCCACATGCTGTATTGACATCTTCGCTCATATAAATATCATAATATTTTGCATCTGGCCAAGTACGTCCTTGTATGCTTCCATTTGTGAGCTGGCCTGTATAGCCTGAGTTTAAACTGTCTGTATTCCCAGACATCTTATTAAGGACTCCCATGGTATATTCCCAAGCTCCACCAGACATATCATAGATTCCTGTGATATTTCCAGTACTACTAGCTCCAGCTCCAGCATAAGCTTGACCACTTCCTCGGTCAACTATCACATCATAAGTATTAACGCAGGAAGAAGAATAGGAAGAATTAGGAAGTCCAGAAGAACAACCTGTCACATAGGCATAATACGTATTCATATAGATTTCTTTGTTTGCATCTGTATATAATGGATTTCCATATTTGCCATATTTACTTTGTGTTATGTATGAAATGAGGGCCCATTCACTGTGTTTCATTGCATGACTATCATAAGTACTTTGGTCAAAGCCAAACACATTTCCATCTTCAATCATTCGTCTTGAAACCAAATCTAACGTTGATACTCGAATATTTCTCCAACTGTACACATTCGGCTTGATAATGGCTCGATTGGGTTCCTCTGTATCACTTTGAGCAGCGACGGTATTTGTCGCACCAACGCCAGTTCCTTCTCCACTACTGTATCCAGTTTCAAATTTACCTATCCATATTCCTGAAAGTTCCTCTTCTCCAAAGGTGAAGCCAGGTGGCGTATACCAATTCTTCGCATATTTTCCTGTGTATTGTGCACTCCCTTTGGTATCTTTGTCTTCTACTCCAATAAATTTGATATCAATTTCTCCTGGTAAGGTTTGACTTGGTTCGTCCTTTCTTCCTTCCTCTTTCTTGCCATAGTAATGTTCTCCATCTTCTGATTTTATGGTGTAACTGTATCGAGGTATCCATACCCACATCTGTAAGATATCTTCCATCTTTACTTCTGTTCCTGAACTTGCTTGTTGGTAGGTTGTTCTTGTTCCCGAAGTGACGGTCACCGCATTCGCCCACTCTTGTTTATCATAGTTATACCAAGCTTGTTCAATGTCTGCTTTCTCCCAACGCTTCTCATTTTCATCATACACAACCGGTATCATGTTATCCGCTAACACTGGTGGATTGGGATAGTTTAGTTGATTTGCATCAACAGCCACTTTGCTTTGATAACTCTTTCCTTGTTCACTGTTTGGAGTGTCCTTATCTAACCAAATTCTTAATTCATATGTGATTGTGTCTCCAATCCCTATCATTTTATTTTGA